>NZ_JAHLQD010000016.1:0-142463 GCF_018918225.1 Roseburia sp. MSJ-14 | reverse complement strand
GGAAGTAAGACCCCTTGAAGAGTACAAGGTAGATAGGGCAGAGGTGGAAGTGCAGTAATGCATGGAGCTGACTGTTACTAATCGGTCGAGGGCTTGACCTAGAGAACTTAGGGAAATCGGATAATTTCTGTGTGAACTTTTTAAGGTATATGCCTTAATAAAAGGCCTAGTGGCTCAGTTGGTTAGAGCGCCGCCCTGTCACGGCGGAGGTCGAGGGTTCGAGTCCCTTCTGGGTCGTTAATATGGGATCTTAGCTCAGCTGGGAGAGCATCTGCCTTACAAGCAGAGGGTCACAGGTTCGAGCCCTGTAGGTCCCATTCTTTATGTATTTAAAAGTATATGCCGATGTGGCTCAATTGGCAGAGCAGCTGATTTGTAATCAGCAGGTTATCGGTTCGAGTCCGATCATCGGCTTTTTGAAAATTTCATATTTTCATTATGGATGGATTCCCGAGTGGCCAAAGGGGACAGACTGTAAATCTGCTGCAAATTGCTTCGGTGGTTCGAATCCACCTCCATCCATTTAAATGATATCGCGGGGTGGAGCAGTCTGGAAGCTCGTCGGGCTCATAACCCGAAGGTCACAGGTTCAAATCCTGTCCCCGCAACTCTTTTTTAGTCAACTGCCCAGTTAGCTCAGTTGGTAGAGCAGAGGACTGAAAATCCTCGTGTCTCTGGTTCGATTCCGGAACTGGGCACTTAAAAAATAAATAGAATATGGGATATTAGCTCAGGTGGTAGAGCACTTGACTTTTAATCAAGTTGTCCGGGGTTCGAATCCCCGATGTCTCATTAGAAAGAACTTACTACGATTTCGTGGTAAGTTTTTTTTTTTGTAATAGGAAATTCCTCAAATCGTCAGAAATAGTGTATAATGGACTAGAAATAAAAAATGACATGACAAAAGAGCGAATGGTGGATTCGCCATGACGTTGTTTATGAAGTTTTTTGTTTTGGTTTAGGACAGCTGCACTATCTGACTATGGAGAAAGAATGATTATGAGCATGGATTTATCCAAATCCCATAACCTTTCGATATTGTTCAAATAGTGCAGTTTTTTTATGGTAAACTTCTAAAACCAACATAGAAGTGCCACATTTGGAACAGCAGAGAGGGTCGTATCCGAAAGAGAGAAGAATGGAGTGCCGCCAGTCCTGGATAGAATGCAGGAAACGTTGTTTTTCGGCAGAAATACATTTACGGAGATTCTTTTCCTGTTTATGATGTTTTGCATATATCCCATAGTAGCGGAGCATTTTGAAATGTTTTTCAGGGATGTGTACAATCAGTTTTTGGATGAAGTCCAAAACAGGGATGGTTTCAGTAACCGTTTTGTTGTCCTCGTGTCTGGTGTAATGAAAGGTTACATTTTCGCCGTCATAATTATCAATACGGGATGTGGCAATAACCGGTCTGCCGAGGTATCGGCTGATGTATTTAATGGTAATATCAGGCGTGCAGAGATTTGGCTTTGCACGAACATAAAAACCATTGGAGTGTTTCGTATACATTTCATTTTTAACTTTACGAAAAGCGGGACCAATACGAAAAGAGAGCTGTTCAAGCAGTACTTTACGAAAGGCATTACGAAGAAAGTTATAATCAAAATGTTTGACAGGACGCCAGGGAGTGATGTTGCCAGCGCCACCTTCAGATATGAGGGCATGGATATGAGGATTCCATTTTAAGTCACGCCCAAAGGTGTGAAGAACACAGATAAATCCGGGAGTAAAGTTTTCAGTTTTATTGATTTTGGAAAACATACGAAGGACAACGTCACGGACAGAATGAAATAAGCAATTTAAGAGAGACCTGTCTTTGAGAAAATAAACGCGAAGTTCCTCAGGGATAGTGAAAACACAATGGCGATGAACACAGGAAACGAGCTTACAGGACATATGAAAAGAACGAAGCTGGTTGTATTTGTTTCCACAGGAAGGGCAAAAACGGCTTTTGCAGCGAAAGGGAACAAATTTAAGATTTCCACAGTGAGGACAGCCATACATGGCACCACCGTGAGAAGAGTCACCACAATGAATCATCTTGTTGACATTTTCAATGACAGCAGGACGAGGATGGAGTTCGTAAATGATGTGTTCATAATAATCGGTAAAGATGGATTGTAATATATTCATAATAGAATTTTACAATAAAGAAAGACAAAGGAAAACCCCTTCCCCTCATGAATGAGGGGTCAGGGGAGTTGAGAGTGTCGAAGACACTTTCTTGTGTGCGCCTTGCGGCGCACGTTTCTAATGGGTGAAAGTCCCTAATCCGCCCTAGTAGTGGGAAGGATACAGCTAAGACCAAGGGTGTCCATCGTGAGGTGGAATCAGAAGGAAAGTGGAGGCAAATCTCTGGTCTGACGAACAGAAATCACATCAGGCTATAGTTAAGGATAAGGTTGCATAACAAACCAAAGTCCAATAACTACTCGGAATTAACTATAGTAAATGTGGCAGATATGTGGAGAGAAAGAAACGTGTGGTACCAAGGGAGGTCTTGTCAGCAAGTGGAAACAGAGTATGAAACTTGTGGTAACAACGAATGGCAAGAAGTCAGCAGAGGTCATAGTACCATTGTGATTGCAAACATGGTGGGAAGGACTGAACTTTAGGAGATGTTAGTAAATGAATGTAACCAAAGATGGATTTAAGGACAGACAACTTCATATTGAGGACTATCTGCAAATGGTATCTGCGGAACAGAAAGAGTATGCAGAAGTGTCCGACCATCAGAGGATTGCTGAAAACAACGACATCAGCACAGATTTTCAAACGGACAGACTGATGGAAAAGATTTTATCAAATGACAATCTTAATCAAGCATACAAGAAGGTAAAATCCAATAAAGGAGCAGGCGGAGTCGATGGGATGGGCGTGGATGAACTTCTATCGTTTCTCAGAGACAACGGAAAGCAAGAGGGACTTACGGAGGATTATGTGGAACTTCATTATCGATATATGAATGATGAAGTACGCCAAGTGGAGCAATTGCTATGTGGCCGTAAGGTGTTAACAGGGAAAAAGGAAAACGAGTCACGACTTATAATGCCGGGGGAGGTGTTTTATCTTGAGATTGTAGACCGAAAATTATATGCGTATCTTGAAAAAGAGGTATGGCAGTTGGAGGGCGGACTACAAGAGGTTACCGATGATTATGAAAGGTATGGTTTGGTACGAATTAGCAAGTCCATGGCAGTTAATATAGGCAAGGTGAAGAATATTACAAGTGATATTAATGCGAGAATTCGCTTGCGATTGCTTAATGACGAGGTAGTTATTATAAATCGTGCCTGTCGGAAGAATTTCTATCAAAGGTTAAAAGAATGGTGTAAACAGGAAAAGGAGAAGGTATGAATATAGAAGAAAAAAGAAAAACTATGGAATTCAGATAAAAAGTTATTTGAAAACGGTTTGTGTTGTGTATACCTGCCTGGTTCTTGGAAAAGTTATATTCAAAAATGTAACAAAGAGACCGGATGGACAGTATGGAGTAAACCTTTTAAGTATGTTTTTCGTTGCGTGTCTTGGGACAGCGGTACTGAAGTCTTATAAAAAATTACAGGGTTTTCCATTAATCGTGGTTATTATAGGACAATACATTTTAGATATAGGGGTTGTACTTGGCAGTGTAAGTATAGCTGATAAGTGGGGACTTACACAGATTACCACTGGGGGATATAGGGATTTATTTTTCACGGTTACAGTGCCTTATCTCATGGGAGCAATCTTTTACTATCTTTTCTTTTTTAGTGAGATAAGAAAAGCAAATAAAATACTTTTGGACATGCATATGATACAGAAAAAATAATGTGGAGTTTATAAAAGAGCAAATATTGTGCCCATCAGAAATAAATAGCGAGACTTTTCCTGCTCTGTGTGTTATACTAATAGTACATTAGGACTAGTAGGAAGGAGGGAAAGCGTATGCAGGATTATGATGAAAAGTATTTTGTTGCAAAAGCAAACAAAAGAGCCAGTAATACATGGTTGATATTAATGCTGATTGTGACCATTTATTATATTGCAAAAGTGAGAACCGGAGATTTGGCAGCAAAATGGTTTTTTATGATTTCTGTGATAGGCTGGGGAGAATATGTATTTGGGTTACTGATACTTAAATTTAAAGGGATGAGTAGCGAGAGGTATAAGTGGCTTGTCGGTATGGGATATCTGACGTTTTTTGCGGTTATCTCATGGACCACATCAGAAGAAACATTTATAGTATTTATTATGCCGATGATTTCCATATTGATTTTGTTTAAAGATCCAAATCTCATTAAAATTATGATGTGGGCGACTATGTTTGTACTTATTTCCAGCAATATATATAAGGGTCTGGGAAAAGGTATGATGGATTTTGTGACAAGCATTGACTGTGCGCTTGAGTTTGCAATTGTATTGTGTTGTTATGCATGTACCAATATGGCAATCAAACATCTGGTAGAATCGGATGGAGCATTAACAGGTTCTATTCAGAGCAATCTGCATAGAGTTGTTCAGACTGTTGAACAGGTAAAGGAAGCAAGCAACGAGATTGTAGATGGGGTGACAGTTGTCAGTGAACTTGCAGATGAAAATAGAACAGGTGCAGAAGAAATAGCAAATGATATGCATGAACTTGCAAATGATAACAATGTACTGAATGATAAAACAATGTCTTCCATGGAGATGACAGGCGTTATTGACACACAGGTAACGAATGTATCAGAACTTATGGATCAAGTATTGACTTTAATTGAGGCTTCCAGCGAACATGCCAATATTAGTTCCAAAGAACTTACGGAGGTAGTTGAGATTACTAATAAAATGGCAACGCTTTCCTCAGAAGTGGAAAAAGTTCTTGGTGAATTTAAAGAAGAATTTGAAAATGTTAAGAATGAGACAAGTACGATTGAAGGAATTACTTCCAGAACAAATCTGCTTGCTTTAAATGCATCGATTGAAGCAGCGAGAGCAGGAGAGGCAGGAAAAGGATTTGCGGTTGTTGCAGATGAGATTCGCGAGTTGAGTAGCGGAACGCAGAATTCTTCAGGCAGAATTATGGGGGCATTGGCGCATCTGGAAGAAACTTCTGAAAAGATGTTAGAAGCGATTACCGAAACTATTCAGTTGATTCAGGTCAACATCAATAAGGTTGGAAATGTAAATAGAAGTGTTGGGGATATTACCAATGATACTTCAAGTTTGGAAGTAAATATCAAGGTAGTAGACAGTGCCGTTAAGGAAGTAGAAAATTCCAATAAGACATTGGTTGATAATATGCAGCAGGTATGTGATGTCATGGAAATTATGACCGGAAGAATTGATAAGGCAGAATATACCACGAAAGAAATGCTTAGTAAGTATGAGGAGAGTAATAAGAGTGCGATTGCTATCGAAAGAGTTGTGGGAAGTCTTATGGAAGAGCTTGGAGTTGGCGGATTCATGGGTGTTGATGACGTAAAACCGGGCATGAAAATAGCAGTAGCATTAAAATCAGAAAATGGCAAGAAAGAGTATGTAGGTGAGGTTGATCATTACACAGGAAAAGAACTTTTTGTTAGTCTGGAAGACAAGGGACAAGATATATTGGGTGCAAAACAAAGTTTGTGCCAGCTTCGTATTGTGGTAGAAAATGTATTGTATTGCTGGGATGATATTAAAATCAGCTATGCCCATAATGGAGAAAAGGGTAAGTATAAACTGCTTGTAGAGACAAATCCAAAGGTATTTAATCGAAGAAAATATCCGAGAATGCCTCTTAAAAACAGTTGTGTAGTGAAAATTACCGGCGAGGACAAAGCATATAATGCGAAGATGGAAAATATCAGTGCCAACGGATTTGCGTTTGTATGTAAAGAAGATATATTTGCAAACAATAAAGGAAAAGATGTGGTAGTTGAAGTGAAAGACTTTGCTATCCTGAACGGAAAGCCATTAGAAGGTCGCATTATCCGGTCCTCAAATAATGATGGAGAATACATAGTTGGATGTCGTATGCCGGAAGATAGTGAGGAAATTAAAAAGTATGTAAGCAAAAATTATAGCGAGTAGAAGATATTGTTTTTGCAAGTTTCTGAAAAGTAGGAATTATCCATATTATTTCAGTGCTCTCTTTAGGAAAGATAGTGAAGTATAAAAACACTGTTTATCGTAAAGGGGGCGCTTTTTAATGTAAAATGTAATAGGAAATACCGTGTTGTATTAAAGTGTGAAAGTTACGATTTTCCTGTTTCATTTTTTAGAAAATAGTAGCAAATTTGGGGTGCGTGTGTTAGAATAGTAAAAAAGTACTACATACGAGAATGAGAACGATTTCACACAAATACATGTGTGAAGAAAAAACGGTATTATAAGCACAAAATATTGGTAAAAAAATACCAATATATACATAAAGATATGTAAAAATGTAAAAATGTGCTATAATTAATATATGTATATCAATATTACAATAAAGAAAGGAAGTAGTGACATGAAGAAAAAGATGGCAGCAATTACAGCGGTTGTCTTAGCGGTTAGCATGGCACTTAGTGGATGTGCGGGAAGCCAGAAGAAAAAGAGCAGTACCCCTAAGACAGAGAAAGCGCAAAAAGAAAGCGGTACGGTGGAGTTAACTCTTTGGGGAGCAGAAGAAGATCAGGCATTATTAGCAGAGATAGTAGATAGCTTTAAGAAAGAATATGCTGATCAGGCAGATTTTGATATTACAATTGAGGCAGAAAGTGAAGCATCTTGTAAGGATGATTTACTGGGAGATGTTCTGAATGGCGCAGATGTATTTGCTTTTGCAGATGACCAGTTATTAAGTTTGGCAGCAGCCGGTGCATTGGTACCGGTGGATAATGCGGATGAAGTGAAGTCAGCAAATTTGGAAGAAGCGGTAGCGGCAGCCTCTGTAAATGATACGTTGTATGCATATCCCATGACAGCGGACAATGGATACTTTATGTATTATGATAAAAGTGTTTTTTCAGATGCAGATGTAGCAAGTCTTGACCAGATGTTGAATGTTGCGGCAGCGGCTAATAAAAAAGTAGTAATGGACTGGACTTCAGGATGGTATTTATATTCCTTCTTTGGAAATACCGGATTGAATCTTAGCTTAAATGATGATGGTATTAGTATGAACTGTGACTGGAATAGCACAGAGGGAAACATCAAAGGTGTTGATATTGCACAGGCAATGTTGGCGATTGCGGCAAATCCTGGATTTGCCAATATGGTAGATGCAGATTTTGTAGAAGGCGCAAAGAATGGAACTGTTGCAGCAGGCATAAGTGGTGCATGGGATGTATCCACTTTAAAGGAAGCATGGGGAGATAACTTTGGTGCAGTAAAATTACCAACCTATACTTGTGCAGGTCAGCAGGTGCAGATGGCATCTTTTAAAGGATATAAGATGGTAGGTGTTAATGCATATTCTAAGCATACTGATTGGGCATTGAAATTAGCAGATTGGATTACCAATGAGCAAAATCAGAAGCTTCGTTTTGAAGAAAGGGAACAGGGACCATGTAATAATAATGAAGCGGCTTCTGATGAAGTAAAGAACTCTCCGGCAATTCAGGCACTTACAGCGCAGTCAGAATATGCAGTACTTCAGCGAGTTGGAAACAACTATTGGAATTCAATCTCGGAGCTGGGAAGTACATTAGCAGCAGGCAATCCGGACGGCACGGATTTACAAAAATTAATGGATAACACAGTCAAAGCAATTACCGCATCGGTTGGACAGTAGTAATTGCAAATTGCAGGAGGAATACATATGAAAAACAAGAAGCATGCCAGTATAAAAATGTATATTATGATTCCTGTTCTTATATTAGGAATAGTATCGATTATTTCCAATGCTATGGCAATTATGAATATCCGTAATGTAAATGCCAATGCATCTAATATAGCAGATAATTATATGACAGGAATTTCTGATTTAGGAGTAATTCAGCAACAGACACAAGAGTTACATAATAAGGCATTATCTCATATTATTGCAACAAATGCAGATACCATGATCAGTATTATGGATGGAATTAAGACAGAAGAAACAGAGCTGGAAGAAAATTTAGCGAAATACAAGGAAGAAATGTCGGAAGCAGAAAAGCAAACCTATGAAGAGCTGATGACGAATTATCAGGGACTAAAAGATGCAATGGCAAATGTAGCGGCGTATAGTGCAAACGGAGACAGTGAAGCAGCATATGCATGTGCAAATGGAGATTTAGCAGCCTATGGAGATGCTATGCAGAAAAATATTGATACATTGATAGAGGCAGCGAATAAAGGAGCAGCAAGTGCCCGTAGCCAGTTGGCAAGTGTATATAATTCTGCATTAGTTAGCAATGGTATTACTATTATCATTAGTGTAGTAGCGATTTTGGCAGCAATCTTTAGCGTAAACAAACTTATTATTAAGCCAATTAGTATTGCGCAGAGAGAAATTTCTCAGATTATCAGTGACATTGATCGAAGAGAAGGAGACTTGACAAAACGTGTTACCGTTTATTCCGATGATGAGATTGCAGCATTAGGAAAAGGTATCAATGTATTTATGGAAAAACTGCAACACATTTTCCAAATGATTACAAACAACTCTCAGAAGATGGATGTAGTAGTAAATGAAGTTATGGATAGTGTAAGAACTTCCAACAATAGTGTATCCGATTTGTCTGCATTAACAGAAGAATTGGCAGCAACCATGGAAGAAGTATCTGCCAATGCAGCAGTTATCAACACCAATGCCGGTGAAGTACGAGATGAAGTAAATGAAATTGCAGATAAGACAAGTAAGATTAACGATTACTCCATTCAAATGAAAGAACATGCAGAAAGCATGGAAAACACAGCACGGACCAATATGGAATCTACCAGCGTTAAGGTAAATGAAATTTTAAGCGTATTAAATCAGGCAATTGAAGAGAGCAATAGCGTTAACCAGGTAAACAGCTTAACAGATGACATTTTAAATATTGCAAGCCAGACAAACTTACTTGCGTTGAATGCATCAATTGAAGCGGCAAGAGCAGGAGAAGCAGGAAAAGGTTTTGCAGTTGTTGCTGACGAGATTAGCCAGCTTGCTGATGCAAGTAGAGAAGCTGCAAATAATATTCAACAGATTAACGGCATTGTAACTTCCGCAGTACATAACTTGGCAAACCATGCAAATGACTTAGTATCTTATATGAACGAATCTATTTTGCCGGAGTTTGAGTCCTTCGTAACTGCCGGAAGTGAATACAAAGATAATGCAACTTATATTGAGGCTGTAATGGCAGAATTTAATACAAAGACAGATGCATTGAAGTCTGCGGTTTCTGAAATTGCAAAATCTATAGACAGTATCACGACTGCAATCGATGAAGGTGTAACCGGAGTAACGGGTGCAGCAGAAAATACACAGGTTCTTGTGGGCGATATGGATAGTATTACCGGTCATATGGATGAAAACCAGCAGATTGCAGGTGCTTTAAAACAAGAGACAGAGGTATTTGTAAAGCTGTAGGGTGATACATAGAAAAACAGTGTAAAAGAAAAAGGATATTTTTAATACAGTGGTGGTAGTGTTAGCCGCCACTGTATTTATTTTTGTGTGCGATGTAATAAATGTTGTAAAACTATTTTGAAACAAAAAATAAAATCATGAATAAAGAAATGGTGTAACAGGGATAGAACTACCACAAGGAGATGGCAAGTAGAAAATCTCTCTGAAAATGCTGCTGAAAATTGGGCAATATTAATATTGCTTTTTTATATCTATAATAATATAATAGAAAAGCAACATATGGTATGGGAAATGGTTCCCGATACTATATTTAGTAGGTCGGAGGGAATGAAATGAGAATTATTAAAAGAAGCGGAAAAGAAGTAGGTTTCGATGTTACGAAGATTATTGAGGCTATCCGCAAGGCGAATAAAGAAGTGTCAGAGAATGAACAACTGACAGAGAAACAGATATTGAATATAACAGAGCGTATTACAGATTTCTGCGAAGCAATGGATCGTACTTACAATGTAGAAGAGATACAAGATTTAGTGGAGAATGAACTGATGGAAATGAAGGCATTTGAAGTTGCCAGAAAGTACATTACATACAGATACAAACGTGCATTGGTGCGTAAGTCTAATTCTACAGACCAGCAGATTTTAAGTTTGATTGAATGTAATAATGAAGAGATAAAACAGGAAAATTCCAATAAAAATCCAATTGTAAATAGCGTTCAGCGTGATTATATGGCAGGAGAAGTCAGCAAGGATATTACCAGAAGATTTCTTTTACCGGATAATATTGTACGAGCACATGAAGAGGGAATTATACATTTCCATGATGCAGATTACTTTGCGCAGCATATGCACAATTGCTGCCTGGTAAACTTAGAGGACATGCTTCAGAATGGTACGGTAATCAGTGAAACCATGATTGAAAAGCCAAAGAGTTTTTCCACAGCATGTAATGTAGCAACACAGGCAATTGCTCAGATTGCCAGCTCACAGTACGGCGGACAGAGTATTACACTTTCCCATTTGGCACCATTTGTAGATGTGAGCCGTCAGAAGTTAAGAAGAATTGTAAGAGAAGAATTTACAGCCGCAGGTCTTGAATTAAATGAAGAAAAGATAGACGAGATAGCAGAAATGCGTGTAAAAGAAGAAATCAAGCGCGGTGTACAGATGATACAGTATCAGGTCATTACATTGATGACTACCAATGGACAGGCTCCGTTTGTGACGGTATTTATGTATTTGGATGAAGTACCGGAAGGTCGTACCAGAGATGACCTTGCCATGGTGATTGAAGAGATGCTCATTCAGCGTATGCAGGGAGTGAAGAATGAAAAAGGTATCTATATTACTCCGGCATTTCCAAAGTTAATTTATGTTTTGGAAGAAGATAATATCAAAGAAGGAAGTAAATACTGGCATTTAACCCAGTTAGCAGCTAAGTGTACAGCAAAGCGTATGGTGCCGGATTATATTTCCGAGAAAATCATGAAAGAAAATAAAGAAGGAAACTGCTATCCTTGTATGGGATGCCGTTCTTTCCTTACTGTATATAAAGACGAGAACGATAAATATAAGTTCTATGGAAGATTTAATCAGGGTGTTGTAACTTTGAATCTGGTAGACATTGCCTGTTCATCCGGTGGAGATATGGAGAAGTTTTGGCAGATATTCAATGAAAGATTGGTACTTTGCAGAGAAGCACTGATGTATCGACACAATCGTTTAAAAGGCACACCGTCTGATGTAGCACCTATTTTATGGCAGTACGGTGCATTGGCAAGATTGAAAAAGGGCGAAACCATTGACAAGTTATTATATGGTGGATATTCTACAATATCACTGGGATATGCGGGATTATGTGAATGCACCAAATATATGACCGGAAAGTCCCATACAGATCCGGAGGCAACTCCATTTGCATTAAAGGTAATGCAGGGAATGAACGATGCCTGCCAGAAGTGGAGAGAAGAGACCAATATAGATTTTAGTTTATATGGAACACCATTGGAATCCACTACTTATAAATTTGCCAAATGTTTACAGAGAAGATTTGGAATTATCAAGGGCGTAACGGATAAAAATTATATTACAAATAGTTATCATGTACATGTAACAGAAGAAATTGATGCATTTAGCAAGCTTTCCTTTGAGTCACAGTTCCAAAAATTATCTCCGGGTGGAGCAGTAAGTTATGTGGAAGTTCCGAACATGCAGAATAATATTGAAGCAGTACTTTCTGTAATGCAGCATATTTACAACAATATTATGTATGCAGAGTTGAATACAAAGAGTGACTATTGTCAGGTATGTGGCTATGAAGGAGAAATCAAAATTGTTTCCGATGACGATTCAAAATTAGTATGGGAATGTCCGAACTGTGGAAATCGTGATCAGGACAAAATGAACGTAGCACGAAGAACCTGCGGATATATAGGAACACAGTTCTGGAATCAGGGAAGAACACAGGAGATTCAAGAACGCGTATTGCATCTATAAAAGAGGAAAATATGAATTACGCAGAAATAAAGAAAACAGACATTGCAAACGGAACAGGGGTACGCGTATCCCTGTTCGTTTCTGGTTGTACCCATCATTGCAAAGGGTGCTTTAATGCAGAAACATGGGATTTTAATTATGGAAAAAAATTCACAGAGGAGACAGAAGAAGAGCTGTTACAGGCATTAAAACCGGATTTTATTGCCGGTTTAACACTGCTTGGTGGAGAACCATTTGAGCCGGACAATCAAAGACGGCTGTTACCTTTTTTAAAAAAGGTGCGAGAAACCTATCCGCAGAAAAATATTTGGTGCTATACCGGATATTTGTTAGATGAGGAATTACTGACGGAAAGCCGAGCACGATGCGAAGTGACAGATGAAATGTTATCCCTTCTGGATGTATTGATAGACGGAGAATTTGTTTGGGAGAAAAAAGACATTACCCTCCAATTTCGAGGATCTTCCAATCAGAGGGTAATTGATGTGCCAAAAACGTTACAGGAAGGGAAAATCATTGCTTTAACATTTTCCGGTACTGCATAGGTGACATACCTACCTGTTTTTTGAATTGTTTTGAAAAATAACTGATATCTTCCACGCCTACCTGGAAAGCAATATCCTGAATACTCATAGCTGTAGTGTTCAGTAAAGCTATGGCAGAGCGAATTCGTTGTTGGCGAATATAGTCGGTTAAGGTCTCTCCTACTTCACGTTTAAATTGAGCAGAAAGATAAGAGGCGTTTACATTCTGATTTTGTGCAACATCTTTTAAAGTTATAGGACTACTGATATTCATATTTATGTAAGTAAGTGTGTTGCGGATAAGTTGCGAATAGGTAGCCAGTGAATAATCCTTAACAATAGAACAATATTTTTCTATCATTTCAATAGGAAGCTTATCGCATTCCTCCTTGGAAGTGAGGCTTTCTATTTTTCTGCCAAAACCGGCGGAAAAACGGTCAATGTAAATTGGATGAACCTGACTGCGCTCAACGGTTTTTCGGCAAAGGGTGTTAAGAATAATTAACATGTTTTTGCTGTTTCGCAGTAAATCATCCGTTCTGGGGAGAATTTTTTGCGAAGAAGCTGATAAAAAATCAGAAAACTCCTGATAAGATTTCACGGCTAGTTCGCTGTTTCCGCATGCAATAGCATCTAAAAATTTATTTTCCAATTCATACCGTTTTGCAAGTTCGCTCATGGCAGAAGAAGTATATTCAGAGTTTTGTCCCATAGTAAGGCCTCCTGTGATGTTATTTTGCTTGAATATATTACTATTATAGTCAAAAATTTTACAAATTACAAGAGAGAACTGGACAGAACAGGCTTGAATAAATGATAGAAGCGTAGTAAAATGACAATACAGTTATGTAAACTGGCGTGATAAATAAAGGAGAAAAAAATGCTGGAAAGAAGACGTAAGAGAAAAAAGCAAATAATTATAATGGGAAGTATTAGCGGAGTAGTACTTCTTTTATTAATGGTATATTTAGGAATGGCGTTTTATTTTAAAAATCATTTTATTTTCCGAACAGAGATTAATGGATGGAAAGTAGGCGGAATGACAGTAAGTCAGGCAGAAGAAAAAATAGGCGACCATGTAGAAGAATATCTGTTAACGGTATTTGACCGGGATGGCGGAAAACATCATGTTTATGGAAAGGATATTGGATGTCAGTATGTACCGGATGGAACAGTGAAAAAGATATTGGAAAAACAAAATGCATTTGGATGGATTACTTCTATTTTTAAGCAAAAAGACGAAAAAGCAACACTTACCATGGAATATAAAGAAGAGTTGCTTGCAGACACGGTACAGTCCATGAATTGCTTTAAGGAAGAGAATATCACAGAGCCACAAGATGCTAAGATTGCCAAGGGAGAAGACGGATATTATATTGAGCCGGAAGTCATGGGAAATCATATGATTTATGAGAAGGTTCTGGAAAAAGTAAAGACAGCGGTAGCAGAGGGAAAGGAATCTGTCACATTAACAGATGAGGATTATGAGAATCCCCAATATACCACAAATAGTTCCGAGCTGACAGATGCCATGGCAAAAATCCAGAAATATCAGAACGCAGTTGTTACCTATCAGGTACAAGGCAGTGAAGAAAAGATAGATGCGGAGCAGATGGAAAAGTTTATTCAAGTTAGCGATGACTTGGAAGTCAGCCTGGATGAAAAAGAAATAGAGAAGTATGTACAAAGCCTGGCAAGCAAATATAATACATATGCAGATGTGCGAGCATTCCAGACATCTTCCGGAGATACGGTAAATATCGGTGGTGGAGACTATGGATGGATTGTAAATAAGGCAAAAGAGGCAGAACAGTTGAAGGCAGACCTAGAAGCAGGAGAGCCGGTGAGCCGCGAGCCGATATATTCACAACGGGCATTTGTAGAAGGTGCCAATGATATTGGAAGTACTTATATAGAAATTGATTACACCAAGCAACATCTGTGGTTTTATAAGGATGGAGCTCTTGTAGTGGAAAGTGATATTGTATCAGGAAATATCAGTCGAAACAATGGTTCTCCGGATGGAGTATTTAAGATTGTATACAAGCAAAGTCCGGCTGTTTTAAAAGGAGAAGACTACGAATCCAATGTAAACTATTTCCTGCCATTTGCCTATAATGTAGGAATTCACGACGCATCATGGAGAAATGGAAAGTTTGGTGGAGACATTTATAAGACCAGTGGTTCTCACGGATGTATCAATGCACCGTTAGAAGTAGCGCAGACAATTTATGCCAATGCAGAAGTTGGAACGCCGGTAATTGCGTATTATCGGGAACCGGTAGAATTGACAGCGGAGAATTGTAGAATATCCAACGCATATTCTTATAAAGATCCGGAAAAAGAGGAAGAGACTACACCATAAAAGGGAAACACCATAAAAGGGAAAAGAAAACCCTATGAGCTATCTTAAAATGAGAAAGCCCATAGGGTTTTTAAAATAGTTATCTGGCTTCCCAACGACCACTGGCACCACAAGGAAGAACCAAGCCGTTAGAAGAAACAGGAAGACCGATTTCCTGCGCATCTACAGTTCCGTTAAATGGTTTTAATTCTGTCCCCAGCATATAGGCTAATACAGCAGGCTGTAAACCGGTAGTATAGGAGTTGATGAGGAAAAATAAAGGTTTGTCTGATAAAAGCTGTACACATAATTTTACCAGAGGGTGAATAGCTTCTTCGATTTTCCAAATTTCTCCTTTCGGGCCTCTTCCGTAAGAAGGAGGGTCCATGATAATGGCATCGTAGTGATTACCCCTGCGAATTTCACGTTCTACGAATTTTACACAGTCATCTACTAACCAGCGAATAGGTGCATCCCCTAAGCCGGAAGCGACAGCATTTTCTTTTGCCCAGGTAACCATACCCTTAGAAGCATCTACATGGGTAACACTTGCGCCGGCTGCGGCAGCAGCTAAAGTAGCACCACCGGTATAGGCAAAGAGATTAAGAACCTTAATTGGTCGATTAGCATTTCTGATTTTATTTCCAAACCAATCCCAGTTTACCGCTTGTTCCGGAAAAAGTCCGGTATGCTTAAAACTGAAAGGCTTTAAATGAAAAGTTAAGGAATTATAATGTAAATCCCATTGTTCCGGCAAATCAAAAAATTCCCATTCACCACCGCCTTTTTTGCTGCGATGATAATGACCGTTAGGGCTGTGCCAGCCTTTCAACTTTTTAGGAGTATCCCAGATGACCTGTGGGTCGGGGCGCACTAATATATAATCCCCCCAGCGTTCCAGTTTTTCACCGCAGGAGCAGTCCATGACTTCGTATTCTTTCCAGTTATCTGCAATCCACATAAATAGTTCCTTTCTTTTACAAATGATATAAATATTACTTGTACCATTATATAGCCGGAAAAAAGTACAGTCAACAGTTATTCGGGAAAGAGGTTGCAATAGAAAAAGGATTCTCGTATAATAAAAATACTATAACGAAAAGGATGGGTAGATTATGATTAATGATATACAAATTGGACCGCTTACCTTGCATATGTATGGAATTATGATTGCAATCGGGTATGTAAGTGCACTTTTCATATGTGAGAAGAGAGCAAAAAAGCGTGATATGAACACAGATGTGTTGTACGGGATTTTTTGGTGCGCAGTCATTGGCGGGGCACTGGGAAGTAAGATTCTTTACTATACCGTAAATATAAAAGATGTGATAGCAGATCCTTCTATTATATTGAACTTCCAAAATGGCTGGGTAGTATACGGAGGAATTATCGGAGGAGTTCTTGCCAGCTTTTTATATTGTAAGATAAAAAAGGTGGACTTTGTGGCGTATTTGGATTTGGTACCTCCGGCAGTAGCTTTTGCGCAAGGCTGTGGAAGAATCGGATGTTTTTTTGCAGGATGTTGTTATGGAAGAGAGACAACCTCTCCATTGGGAATTACCTATTGGCAGTCTGATTTTGCACCAAATGGAGTAAAGCTGGTTCCTACACAGATATATTCCAGTATCGGAGACTTTGCCATGGCATTTCTTTTGATGGCATATGCAAAGAAAGAGCCTGCAAAGGGAAGAATTGCAGCAGGGTATTGTATCCTTTATAGCATAGGAAGATTTGTGATAGAAATATTCCGTAATGATTACAGAGGAGAGTATGGACCATTTTCTACTTCACAGTTGATTTCTGTATTTATATTAGCAATTGGAATTGTGATGTATGTAGTAGCAGGAAGAAGAAAAGAAAACGATTAATATAGGCAAAACGAAAGATGAGGGAAGAAAGATGAAAAAGCAAAAAGTAGTTTATGTTATATTTAGTATTTTTTTAGTGATAGGAATTGGACTCTTAGCAGGAGGAATTTTCGCAACTTGGAAATATAGCACATTTATGTCTCATGCAGAAGAAGTGACAGGTGAAGTTGCCGGTGTAGAGAGATATTATACTTCTGATCGCGAGGTAAGCTATCATGTGTATGTGAACTATACATATGATGGAGTAGATTACAAAGAAGTGCCGCTTAATTCATATAGTAGTGGTATGTATGAGGGAAAGAAAATCAAACTGTATTGCGATGTGGACAATCCGGGGCATATTATGACCAGCTCTACGGGAATAATCGTAGGGAGTATACTGGGCGGTATGGGAATCGTATTTACTTTGGTAGGCGGAATTCCGCTTATTAAAATGAAAGTGAACAGTGCCCAGAAAAAGAAAGTCTTAGAAAAGGGACAGGTAATATATGCAACTGTGGAGAATATTGTGTTAAATACCAATTATAGCATAAATGGGCAAAATCCATATCTTATTTATTGTTTCTATCAGGATTCCTATCAGAATATTCTATATCGTTTTAAAAGTGAGAATCTGTGGATGAATCCGGCAGAACTTTTTCCAATAGGAAGTTCTATAAAAGTATATGTGAATCCAAAGGATTATAGTAAATATTATGTGGATACGCAAGAGGTATCCGGAAAGAAAATTGTAGACTACACATAAAATATATAGATATGTAAGATATATAAACGTATAAGAGCAAGAGCATATATAATTAGGAAAAGGTAAAAAGAGATAAAAAGAAATATTATATGAAATGTAGAAAGGAATAGGTGAAAAGATGAAAGTTTTATTATTAAACGGAAGTCCGAGAAAAGAAGGATGTACTTATACCGCATTGTCAGAGGTAGCTTTGGCACTTCAGGCAGAAGGAATCGAAACAGAGATTTTCCAGGCGGGAAATCCTGAAATGGAAAATGTAAAAGCAGCAGCAGAGAAATTAAAAGAGGCAGATGCACTGGTAATAGGTTCTCCGGTATATTGGGCATCCCCATCCGGACAGATTATCGAGTTTATGGATAAGTTTTGTTCAGTAGCAGGAAAAGATATGCTGCATAAACCGGCAGCAGCAGTAGCTTCTGCAAGACGAGCAGGAACAACAGCTACATTAGATGTATTGTTAAAATACTTTACATACCACGAAATGCCGGTAGTAGCTTCTAATTATTGGACAATGGTGCACGGAAATACACCGGAGGAAGTGCGTCAAGATAAAGAAGGACTTCAGATTATGCGTGTATTAGGGAAAAACATGGCATGGCTGTTAAAGTGTATAGAAGCCGGTAAAAAAGCCGGAGTAGAGCTCCCGGAACAGGAAGAAAAAATAAAGACAAACTTTATCTAAAATTTAATTTGTTACTTATCTATAGATATTTTGTTACTTCTATTATATATAGAATACTTATATATAGAAGAAAGAGAAAAATAAGAAAGCGAAAGGGAGTAGAAAAAGGGATGTTTTCACAACAGATAGAAGGATTATGGAAAAACTGGTATGAAGGAGAAAAGCCCAGAGAAAGTCACGGAATTTTAGCGGTATGTTTAGGGTTTATCATTGCCATTGCAGGAGTAGTTGTATATACCAAGTATGCTGTGGCAGGCGGAATGACAATTGCAGCAGGATTTTTTAGTATGATGATTGCGGCTTGTAGCGTTAGTGGAAAGAAACATAAACTGGTGATTTCTGCGGCGGAATATGGTTGGAAGTGTGGTGTGTATGACACTGGACGAGGGGAAAGGTTTCCCTTTATGGACCCGAGAGAGGGAATCGTGCTGGGAGGAAAGCGTTTTTCCTATCCAAATGTAGAAATTGTTTTATATGACACGGTGTATGACTCCAAGAACAATAGTCCTGGAATCCTTATGGAAATAATCACCGGTACTTCTGAAAAAGAGATAGAAAGTACTTGTAAGGTGTGCATGGAACGAATAACAGAAATGCAGCGTAGGTATGGTGCTTCTTACCGATACACAATGCGAGATGGAAAACACTATCTCTATATCGGGCATGCTGCTATGGGATTAGTAGTAGATGAAAACGGAAAACTATATCCGAAAACAGCAGGCAATCCAGATGGATGTTGGGAACGAGCCGATAAGGTAGTAGCAATTATGAACGAGTGTTTTGGAACACGGTAAAAACTAGCCCGGTAACTTTAAAAAATAAATTTTTACGAGGAGAACGCCGAGGGCAAGACTCAGAATCAGAGATTCTTCGTTCGCGGGCTGTCGCCCAAATAAAATCTAACCATGCAATCTTAGAAAAATAAATTTTTCACAAGGAAAACGCCGAGAGCGAGACTCGAAACGCTGCGCATTTCTCGTTCGCGGGCTGTCGCCCAATACAAAACCAAGTGTATAACTTTCAGAAAGCAAGCTTTCTTCTCGTTATACACTTGGTTTTGCACTCGACTCGTAGCTTGTACGAAAAAAAATACAAAAATTATTGAAAAGTGCTTGCATTGCGGGCGCTTTTCCTATATACTATTACTTGCTGTGGCATTGATAGCGTTGAAGCGTGAGGTTGCTGCCGATATGGCAGGTTTTCCGTGGAGCGAATGTCAAGTTAGGAAACTGGCGACAAGTCACTGTATCACAATCAAGATGTCTACAAAAAGTAGAAACAACGTGTGTAAAGCTTATGACACACACGGAGAAGTGTACAGTCACCGCTTGTCGTACTGAAGTAAAGTGCGAAAAGGAGGCGACTTTTTTTATGGCAAGTCAAGTAATGAGAATCACACTGAAGGCTTATGACCATCAGTTGGTGGACGCATCTGCTAAGAAAATCATCGAAACTGTAAAGAAAAACGGATCACAGGTGAGTGGACCAGTACCACTTCCAACTAAGAAGGAAGTAGTTACTATCTTAAGAGCAGTTCACAAGTACAAAGATTCCAGAGAACAGTTCGAGCAGAGAACTCATAAGAGACTTATCGATATCATGACACCAACCCAGAAAACAGTTGATGCATTATCAAGATTAGAAATGCCAGCTGGTGTGTACATTGATATCAAAATGAAAAACAAATAAGAATTAGGTAACAATCCTGAAGGGTTTCATATAGAAGTTTTGCGTACCTCGCAGCCACTTATATAAGACTGTTCTAGGATGAACGGTTCCGCTACCCCACAAGTTGGGCATGAAGCGTTCCGCTGTAGAGAAAACAGGAGGTAAAGAAATGAAGAAAGCAATTTTAGCGACAAAAGTCGGAATGACTCAGATCTTCAATGCAGACGGTGTATTAGTACCGGTAACTGTATTACAGGCTGGACCATGTGTTGTAACACAGATTAAAACTGTGGAAAATGATGGATACAGTGCAGTACAGGTTGGTTTTGCTGACAAGAAAGACAAAGTTGTTAACAAAGATGCCAATGGCAAAAAAGAGATCAGAAACAGACATGGTGTTACAAAGGCTGAAAAAGGACATTTTGAAAAAGCCGGAGTATCCAGCAAGAGATTTGTAAGAGAGTTCAAATTTGAAAACGCTGCTGATTACAACTTAGCAGACGAAATCAAAGCAGACATCTTTGCAGAAGGCGACAAGATTGACGCAACTGCAATTTCCAAAGGTAAAGGATTCCAGGGTGCTATTAAGAGATTTGGTCAGCACAGAGGACCTATGGCTCACGGTTCTAAATTCCACCGTCATCAGGGTTCCAATGGTGCATGTTCCAGCCCAAGTAAAGTATTCAAGGGAAAAGGAATGCCAGGTCACATGGGTTCTGTAAAGGTTACAGTTCAGAATCTTGAAGTTGTCAGAGTAGACGCTGAGAACAACCTGCTTTTAGTAAAAGGTGCCGTACCAGGACCTAAGAAATCTTTAGTAACAGTTAAAGAGACAGTAAAAGCAGCAAAATAGTGCTTGATAGGAAAGGAGGAACTAAGCGATGGCTAACGTAGCTATTTATAATATGGAAGGCAAAGAAGTTGGAAGCCTTGAGCTCAACGATGCAGTATTCGGTGTTGAAATCAATGAACATTTAGTACACATGGCAGTTGTTCAGCAGCTCGCAAATAACCGTCAGGGAACACAGAAAGCAAAAACACGTTCTGAAGTTCGCGGTGGCGGAAGAAAACCATGGAGACAAAAAGGAACAGGTCATGCAAGACAGGGATCTATCAGAGCTCCGCAATGGACAGGCGGCGGTGTTGTATTCGCTCCGGTACCAAGAGATTACTCCTTCAAGTTAAATAAGAAGGAAAAGAGAGCAGCTCTTAAATCTGTATTAACATCTAAAGTAAACGACAGCAAGTTCATCGTTGTTGACGAATTAAAATTAGATGAAGTAAAAACAAAGAAGTTCCAGGAAGTATTAAACAACCTGAAAGTAAATAAAGCTCTTGTAGTTTTAAATGAAAATGATCAGAACGTAGTATTATCTGCAAGAAATATTCCGGCAGTAAAGACTGCACTGACAAATACTATCAACGTATATGATATTTTGAAATACGACACCGTAGTAGTAACCAAGGATGCCGTAGCAACAATCGAGGAGGTGTATGCATAATGGCAAACGTACAATATTATGACGTAATCCTCAAACCGGTTATCACAGAAAAGAGTATGAACGCTATGGGCGAAAAGAAATACACATTTCTGGTACATCCGGACGCAAACAAAACTATGATTAAAGAAGCTGTTGAAAAAATGTTCGAAGGAACAAAAGTTGCAAGTGTAAACACTATGAACATCGACGGCAAGAAGAAAAGAAGAGGTATGGTAGTTGGTAAAACTGCTAAAACCAAGAAAGCAATCGTACAGTTAACAGAAGATAGCAAGGATATTGAAATTTTTGCTGGACTGTAAGAGATTGGAACTTAGGCACAGTAAAGTGCGATAATAAACTTAACCAGAATCGAAAGGAGAAACATCATGGGAATTAAGACATATAACCCATATACACCTTCCAGAAGAAATATGACCGGTTCTGATTTTTCTGAAATCACAAAAACTACTCCAGAGAAGTCTTTAGTAGTTTCCTTACAGAAAAATGCTGGTCGTAACAATCAGGGTAAAATTACTGTTAGACATCGCGGTGGCGGATCTAGAAGAAAATACAGAATCATTGATTTCAAGAGAAATAAGAAAGATGGTATCCCAGCAACTGTTGTTGGTATCGAATACGATCCAAACAGAACAGCTAATATCGCTTTAATCTGCTATGCAGATGGTGAAAAAGCTTACATTCTTGCTCCAGAAGGATTAACAGACGGAATGACTGTTATGAGTGGTGCAGAAGCAGAAGTAAGAGTTGGAAACTGCTTACCATTAGAAAATATTCCAGTTGGTACTCAGGTACACAACATTGAATTATATCCTGGAAAAGGCGGACAGTTAGTTCGTTCCGCAGGAAACAGCGCACAGTTAATGGCTAAGGAAGGTAAATATGCAACATTAAGATTACCATCCGGTGAAATGAGAATGGTGCCAATTATCTGTAGAGCAACCGTTGGTGTTGTAGGAAACACAGATCACAACCTTGTTAAGATTGGTAAAGCAGGACGTAAACGTCACATGGGTATCCGCCCAACAGTTCGTGGTTCTGTTATGAACCCAAATGACCATCCACACGGTGGTGGTGAAGGTAAGGCAGGAATCGGACGTCCAGGTCCATGTACTCCTTGGGGTAAACCTGCTCTTGGATTAAAGACCAGAAAGAAGAACAAATCATCTAACAAGCTTATCGTAAGAAGAAGAGACGGTAGAGCTCTGAAATAATAGGAGGCACCCAAGGGCACACTCGTGCCCGGAAAACGGGGCAAGAATCAAGGAGGTAAATTATGGCTCGTTCACTGAAAAAAGGACCATTTGCTGATGCAAGTTTATTGAAAAAAGTAGACGCTATGAACGCAGCAGGAGACAAATCTGTTATTAAGACATGGTCTCGCCGTTCTACTATTTTCCCACAGTTCGTTGGACATACAATCGCTGTTCACGACGGAAGAAAACATGTACCAGTATATGTAACCGAAGATATGGTTGGACATAAACTTGGTGAGTTCGTTGCAACAAGAACTTACAGAGGACATGGAAAAGACGAAAAGAAATCAAAAGTTCGTTAATCAAAAGAATTTGAAAGGAGGTTTCATCCATGGCGAAAGGACATAGAAGTCAAATTAAGAGAGAAAGAAACGCACAGAAAGACACCAGACCTTCAGCAAAAGTATCTTATGCTAGAGTGTCAGTTCAGAAAGCTTGCTTCGTATTAGATGCAATCCGTGGAAAAGACGTGCAGACAGCACTGGCTATCCTGGCTTACAATCCAAGATACGCATCAAGCGTAATAGAAAAATTATTAAAATCTGCAATTGCAAATGCAGAAAACAACAACGGAATGAATCCGGAAAACCTTTATGTAGCAGAGTGCTTTGCAAACAAAGGACCTACAATGAAGAGAGTTAGACCAAGAGCACAGGGTAGAGCTTACAGAATCGAAAAGAGAATGAGCCACATTACAGTTGTGCTTGATGAAAGATAGGAGGGCAATCATGGGACAGAAAGTGAATCCTCATGGCTTAAGAGTCGGTGTAATCAAAGATTGGGACTCTAAGTGGTATGCGGAAGCAGATTTTGCAGACTTCTTAGTAGAAGACTACAATATTAGAACATATCTGAAAAAGAAATTATACGCAGCAGGCGTTTCTAAGATTGAAATCGAAAGAGCATCTGACCGCGTAAAAGTAATTCTTTACACAGCAAAGCCAGGTGTTGTAATCGGAAAAGGTGGAGCTGAAATTGAAAAAGTAAAAGCAGAACTTCAGAAGTTTACAGATAAGAAATTAGTTGTAGACATCAAAGAAGTAAAGAGACCAGACAAAGATGCTCAGTTAGTAGCTGAAAACATCGCTTTACAGTTAGAGAATCGTGTTTCCTTCCGTAGAGCAATGAAGTCTTGTATGGGAAGATGTATGAAGGCAGGAGCACAGGGTATCAAAACATCTTGTTCCGGTCGTTTAGGTGGAGCTGATATGGCTCGTACCGAATTCTACTCTGAAGGAACTATTCCACTTCAGACATTAAGAGCAGATATCGATTATGGATTCGCTGAAGCAGATACAACCTACGGAAAAGTCGGCGTTAAGGTTTGGATCTACAAAGGCGAGGTACTTCCAACAAAGGCAGCAAAGGAAGGGAGCGATAAATAATGTTAATGCCAAAAAGAGTAAAGCATCGTAAAGAGTTCCGTGGTTCTATGGCGGGAAAAGCTTCACGAGGAAATAAAATTTCAAATGGTGAGTACGGTATTGTAGCTACAGAACCATGTTGGATTAAAGCAAATCAAATTGAAGCAGCGCGTATCGCAATGACACGTTATATGAAACGTGGTGGTAAAGTATGGATTAAGATTTTCCCAAACAAACCAATTACACATAAACCTCTTGAAGTTCGTATGGGTAAAGGAAAAGGTAACTTGGAGTTTTGGGTAGCTGTTGTGAAACCAGGACGTGTTTTATTTGAAGTTTCAGGAGTTCCAGAAGAAACAGCTCGTGAAGCATTACGTCTTGCTACACACAAATTACCTTGTAAATGTAAAGTAGTTTCGCGTGCAGACTTAGAAGGCGGTGAATCAAATGAAAACTAGTAATTATGTAAAAGAATTAAGAGAAGAATCTGTAGCAGCATTAAACGAACAGTTAGTAGCTGCAAAGAAAGAACTTTTTAACTTAAGATTCCAGAATGCTACTAATCAGTTAGATAATACCGGAAGAATCAAAGAGGTTCGTAAGAATATCGCTAGAATTCAGACGATTATCACTGAAAAAGCAAAAGAAGCTTAATTATCCTGAACGAAAGGAGCAATAAATCGTGGAAAGAAATCTTAGAAAAACACGTACAGGCAAAGTTGTAAGTGATAAGATGGATAAGACTATTGTTGTTGCAGTTGCAGATAACGTAAGACATCCATTATACAATAAAATCGTAAAAAGAACTTATAAATTAAAAGCTCATGACGAAAACAACGAATGCAAAATCGGTGATACCGTCAGAGTAATGGAAACAAGACCATTATCTAAAGATAAGAGATGGAGACTTGTAGAAATCATTGAAAGAGCGAAATAAAGGAGGCTACCAGCATGATTCAACAGGAAAGTAGACTGAAAGTAGCTGATAATACTGGAGCAAAAGAATTATTATGTATCCGTGTTATGGGCGGTTCTACAAGAAGATATGCAAATATCGGAGATATCATCACTGCTACGGTTAAAGATGCAACACCAGGCGGCGTTGTTAAAAAAGGCGATGTAGTAAAAGCTGTAGTAGTTCGTACAAAAAAAGGTGCTCGTCGTAAAGACGGTTCTTATATCAAATTTGATGAGAATGCGGCTGTTATCATTAAAGATGACAAAACCCCAAGAGGAACCCGTATCTTTGGACCAGTTGCTAGAGAGCTTCGTGAGAAACAGTTTATGAAAATTGTTTCCTTAGCTCCGGAAGTATTATAGGAGGTGGGTCGATGTCAACTTTAAAAATTAAAAAAGGTGATACAGTAAAAGTTATCGCTGGAAAAGACAAAGACAAAGAAGGCAAAGTTATTGCTGTAAATAAAAAAGACAACACCGTTCTGGTAGAAGGTATCAACATGGTTACCAAGCACGCAAAACCAAGCATGGCTAATCAGCAGGGTGGTATCATTCATCAGGAAGGACCAGTTGATATTTCTAACGTAATGTATGTTCATAAAGGAAAAGCTACTCGTGTAGGATTCAAAATGGACGGAGATAAAAAAGTACGTTTTGCCAAATCTACTGGCGATGTAATTGACTAATAGAAGGAAGGAGGTCCATTCAGTTGAGTACTAGATTACAAGAAACTTATCAGAACGAAATCGTAGACGCTCTGATGAAAAAATTTGAATATAAAAATAAAATGGAAGTACCAAAGCTTGATAAAATCGTTATCAACATGGGCGTTGGTGAAGCAAAAGAAAATGCAAAACTCTTAGACGCAGCAATCAGCGATATGGAAACCATTACAGGTCAGAAAGCTGTTGTAACCAGAGCTAAGAATTCCGTAGCGAACTTCAAAATCAGAGAAGGAATGCCAATCGGATGTAAAGTAACTTTAAGAGGCGACAAAATGTATGAATTCCTGGATCGTTTAATCAACTTGGCTTTACCTCGTGTGCGTGACTTTAGAGGTATCAATCCAAACGCATTTGACGGAAGAGGAAACTACGCTCTTGGTATTAAAGAACAGTTAATTTTCCCAGAAATTGAGTACGATAAGGTTGACAAAGTGCGTGGTATGGATGTTATCTTCGTTACTACTGCAAAGACCGATGAAGAAGCTCGTGAATTATTGACACAGTTCAATATGCCATTTGCAAAATAATAAGGAGGGAATTTCAATATGGCAAAAACATCTATGAAAATTAAACAGCAGCGCAAACCGAAATTCTCTACCAGAGAATACAATCGTTGCAGAATTTGTGGACGTCCACATGCATATTTAAGAAAATACGGAATTTGCAGAATCTGCTTCCGTGAATTAGCTTATAAGGGACAGATCCCGGGTGTAAAGAAGGCTTCTTGGTAGGCCGGAAAAGGAGGAAATGAAACATCATGACTATGAGTGATCCAATCGCAGATATGCTTACAAGAATTCGTAATGCAAACACTGCTAAACATGATACAGTAGACGTTCCAGCTTCCAAGATGAAGATTGCAATTGCAGATATTCTTGTAAAAGAAGGATATGTTGCAAAATACGATATCGTAGAAGATGGTAACTTCAAAACTATTCGTATTGAGTTAAAATACGGAAAAGATAAGAATGAAAAGATTATTACAGGACTGAAGAGAATTTCCAAGCCAGGTCTTCGTGTATACGCTGGCAAAAACGAAATTCCAAAGGTTTTGGGAGGACTTGGAATTGCAATCCTTTCTACAAACCAGGGTGTTGTAACAGATAAAGAAGCAAGAAAATTAGCTGTAGGCGGAGAAGTTCTCGCTTACGTATGGTAGGCATTGAGCACTTGGCGAGGTATTTTCGAGCATAGTGCGAAAGCCGTTCCCGAGACTTAACGGTGCCGAGCTTGTTTCTGGCGAGAGCAGCGTGTTAGTCGAGCGGAACTTTGGAGGTTTGATTGTAGCTAGTACAGCTATAATAAGAAGAAAATAAAATTAGGAGGTACGGGCATGTCACGTATAGGAAGAATGCCAATCGCGGTACCAGCAGGAGTTACTGTTGATATTGCAGAAAATAATCATGTGACTGTAAAAGGTCCGAAGGGAACTCTTGAGAGAACCCTTCCAGCAGAAATGGAAATCAAATTAGAAGGTTCTGAAGTTGTTGTAACAAGACCAAACGATTTAAAGAAAATGAAATCTTTACATGGTTTAACAAGAACTTTAATTCACAACATGGTTGTTGGTGTAACTGATGGTTATACCAAAGAGCTTGAAGTAAACGGTGTTGGTTACAGAGCTTCTAAGTCTGGAAAAGTTTTAACATTAAACCTTGGATATTCTCATCCAGTAGAGATGGAAGATCCAGAAGGATTAGAGTCTAAAGTTGACGGTAACAAAATTATTGTTTCCGGTATTGATAAAGAAAAAGTTGGCCAGTACGCAGCTGAAATCAGAGATAAGAGAAGACCTGAACCTTACAAAGGAAAAGGTATCAAGTATGCTGATGAAGTTATTAGACGTAAAGTTGGTAAGACTGGTAAGAAATAATATAGGAGGAACAAAAAATGGTTAGTAAAAAATCAAGAGCAGAAGTTCGTATTAAAAAACATAGCAGAATGCGTAATCGTTTCTCCGGTACAGCCGAAAGACCACGTTTAGCTGTGTTTAGAAGCAATAATCATATGTATGCACAGATTATTGACGATACAGTAGGAAATACATTGGTTTCCGCGTCTACACTTCAGAAAGATGTAAAGGCAGAATTAGAAAAGACAAATAATGTTGACGCAGCAGCACATCTTGGAACTGTAATTGCAAAGAAAGCATTAGAAAAAGGTATTACCACTGTTGTCTTCGATAGAGGCGGCTTCATATATCAGGGAAAAATCAAAGCGTTAGCTGATGCAGCAAGAGAAGCTGGATTAGACTTTTAATAGGAGGAGACAATTACATGAAACGTACAATTATTGATGCTAGTCAATTAGAATTAACAGAAAAAGTGGTATCAATTAAGCGTGTAACAAAGGTTGTTAAAGGTGGACGTAACTTCCGTTTTACAGCTTTGGTTGTTGTTGGTGACGGCAACGGTCATGTAGGTGCAGGCTTAGGAAAAGCAGCTGAAATTCCAGAAGCAATTCGCAAAGGAAAAGAAGATGCTATGAAGAAACTGATTTCTGTAAAATTAGATGATAACAACAGTATTACTCATGATATTACCGGAAAACATACCGGTGCATCTGTATTACTGAAAAGAGCTCCTGAAGGTACCGGTGTTATCGCAGGTGGTCCTGCGCGTAATGTATGTGAATTAGCAGGAATTAAGAACATCCGTACAAAATCTTTAGGTTCCAACAATAAGCAGAACGTAGTTCTTGCTACTATTGATGCTTTAAGTCAGTTGAAATCTCCAGAAGAAGTAGCTAAGCTTCGCGGTAAATCTGTTGAAGAGATACTTGGTTAAGGAGGGAATTGAAGATGGCAGAAAAATTAAAAATTACACTTGTAAAGTCTACAATTGGCGCTGTTCCAAAGAATAAGAAAACAATCGAGGCTTTAGGTTTAAGAAAAGTAAATCATACTGTAGAAATGCCGGATAACGCAGCAGTCAGAGGTATGATTCAGAGAGTAAGACATTTAGTAAAAGTAGAAGAAATCTAAGATTAAAGTAAGGAGGTGTCAGAATGGACTTATCAAATTTACAGCCAGCAGAAGGTTCAAAACACAGTGATAATTTCAGAAGAGGACGTGGACACGGTTCAGGAAATGGTAAGACCGCAGGTAAAGGACACAAGGGACAGAAAGCTCGTTCCGGAGCACCAAGACCTGGTTTCGAAGGTGGTCAGATGCCATTATACAGAAGATTACCTAAGAGAGGATTTAAGAACAGAAATTCTAAGACAATCGTTGGAATTAATGTATCCGCTTTAGAAGTATTCGATAACGATGCAGTTGTAACAGTAGAAACATTACTGGAGCAAGGAATCGTTAAAAATCCAAGAGATGGCGTTAAGATTCTTGGAAACGGTGAACTTACAAAGAAACTCACTGTACAGGTAAATGCCTTCAGCGCAGGCGCTAAAGAAAAGATTGAGGCTCTGGGCGGAAAAGCAGAGGTGATCTAATGCTGGAGACATTCCGTAACGCATTTAAAATAAAGGACATTAGGAATCGTATTTTTTATACATTAGCAATGTTAGTTGTCATCAGACTGGGGTCTCAGTTACCCCTGCCTGGTGTCAACAGTGAAGTAATTGCTAACTGGTTTGCAAACCAGGGAGTAGATGCACTGAACTTTTTTGATGCTATTACAGGTGGTTCATTTGAGCAGATGTCAGTATTTGCACTGAACATTACACCGTACATTACATCTTCCATTATTATTCAGCTTCTTACCATTGCTATTCCAAAGTTGGAAGAAATGCAAAGGGATGGCGAAGATGGAAGAAAGAAAATGACCAAGATTACACGTTATGTAACGGTTGCACTTGCGGTAATCCAGTCAGTAGCTATGGCAATTGGATTTGGTCGTAGCGGATATCTGGAAAAGTTTGATGCATTAAATGTAATTATGATGGTTACTTCCTTAACAGCTGGTTCCGCAGCGCTTATGTGGATTGGCGAAAGAATTACGGAAAAAGGTGTTGGAAACGGTATTTCTATTGTATTGACAATTAACATTTTATCCCGTATGCCAGACGATTTGATGACTTTGTATACAAAGTTCATTGCAAATGCAGCAAATGTTGGTAATGCAATTATTGCAACGGTTGTTATTATTGCAGTTATTTTAGTAACAGTTGTTTTCGTTGTATTTCTTCAGGATGGACAACGAAAGATACCGGTTCAGTATAGTAAGAAAATTCAGGGAAGAAAACAGGTTGGTGGTCAGACCAGCTACATTCCTTTGAAAGTAAATACAGCTGGTGTTATTCCAATTATTTTTGCACAGTCCATTATGCAGATGCCAGTATTGATTGCTACCATTTTGGGTAAAGGTCAGGGAACAGGAGTCGGAAGCAAGATTCTTCATGGATTATCTCAGTCTTACTGGTGTAATCCAAAACAACCAGTTTATAGCTGGGGATTACTGTTGTATATTGTATTAGTAATTGCATTCGCATATTTCTATACATCAATTACCTTTAATCCACTTGAAATTGCAAACAATATGAAACGCCAGGGAGGATTTATTCCGGGTATCAGACCAGGAAAGCCAACCAGCGATTATTTAACAAAGATATTGAATTATATCATTTTTGTAGGAGCAGTCGGACTTATGATTGTAGCAATTATTCCAATTTTCTTTAATGGAGTATTTGATGCAAGCGTATCGTTCGGTGGAACATCTATTATCATTATTGTTGGTGTTATTATTGAAACATTAAAACAAATTGAGTCACAGATGTTAGTTCGCTATTACAAAGGATTTTTGAATGACTAGTATGTGTACCAGGGAGGTGCTAAGTGCATCTCCCACGGTGCACTAAAGTTGTTTTTAAGAGAATTATGGAGGAATCGTTATGAAAGTTATTATGTTGGGAGCACCGGGAGCAGGAAAAGGAACTCAGGCAAAACAAATTGCAGATAAGTATAGCATCCCACATATTTCCACAGGAGATATTTTTAGAGCAAATATTAAAAATGGAACTGAATTGGGAAAGAAAGCAAAGACATTTATGGATCAGGGCTTGTTAGTTCCAGATGAGTTAGTAGTTGAATTGGTAGCAGACAGAATACAACAGGATGACTGTAAAAACGGTTTTGTACTGGATGGTTTCCCAAGAACTATTCCACAGGCAGAAGCTTTGGATGCAGCACTTGAGAAAATAAATGAAAAAATGGATTATGCCATTGATGTAGATGTACCAGACGAAAACATTATTACAAGAATGTCTGGAAGACGTGCCTGCTTAAATTGCGGAGCTACTTATCACATTGTTTCTATTCCAACAAAAGTAGAAGGAATTTGTGATCGTTGTGGAAGCCCAGTAGTATTAAGAGACGATGATAAGCCGGAAACAGTAAAGAAACGTTTGGAAGTATATCATGAGCAGACACAGCCGTTGATTGATTATTATAAGAAGAAAGATATCTTGAAAACTGTAAATGGTGTTCAACCGATGGAAGATGTATTCAAAGCCATCGTGGAAATTTTAGGAGCGTAAAACATGTCAGTATCAATAAAATCTGCCAGAGAAATTGAATTAATGCGTGCCGCAGGAAAAATTCTGGCAAAGGTTCACGAAAATCTTGGGAAAGAATTGAAACCGGGAATGTCTACCTGGGAAATCGATAAGCTGGGAGAGGAAATGATTCGCAGTTTTGGATGTATTCCTTCCTTTAAAAACTATAATGGATATCCAGCAGCAATATGTGTATCTGTAAACAACGAAGTGGTACATGGAATTCCGACCAAAAAGCATTTGATTCACGAAGGTGATATTGTAAGCTTAGATGCCGGTGTTATTTATAAAGGTTACCATTCTGATGCAGCAAGAACCCACGGTGTAGGAGAGATTTCGAAGGAAGCAGCACTATTAATAGAAAGAACACGGCAGAGTTTTTTTGAAGGCATTAAATACGCAAAAGATGGAAATCATTTGCACGAGATTTCAAATGCAATTGGCGCCTATGCAGAAAGTTTTGGCTATGGAGTAGTTCGAGAATTAGTAGGACATGGAATCGGAACTCATCTTCACGAAGATCCGCAGATACCAAACTTTGCTCAAAAGAGTAGAGGAGTACGTCTGAAATCGGGGATGACCCTTGCAGTTGAACCAATGATAAATGCAGGACGTCCAGATGTGGAATGGTTAAGTGATGATTGGACAGTTGTAACAGAGGATGGTTCCTTATCAGCGCATTATGAAAATACAATTTTAATCACTGATGGAGAACCGGAGATTTTAACTCTTACAGAGACCGAAAGCAACTTAGGGATTGGTGAGCCGAAAGGCGAAGACAGAGCTTAGTGCGAGGCCGTTCTTTACGCTTAGAGAAAGCAAGCCTGAAAGGCGTAGCTTGAGCTCATGATAATTGAACTACTAATGTTCAATTATATAGCAAAAAGAACTTTCATATAAAGAGGAAGGAACGTAGATGAATATCAATCTAGCAATATCAAAATCCGGTCACGATAAGGACAACATTTATGTAATTATAAAAGAAGAAGCCGATATGTATTATCTGGCAGACGGGAAGTACAAACTTCTGGAAAAGCCAAAGAAAAAGAACAAAAAGCATATTCAGATTATAAAAAAGCTTCCGAAAGAAGTTACAGAGGTGTTTACTGGAAAAGATAATTTTCGGAACGAAGAAATAAAAAGAGCCATTAAGCTTTATTGCAAATTAGGAGGAAGATAAGAATGTCAAAAGCAGATGTAATCGAAGTAGAAGGAACAGTTGTAGAAAAATTACCAAATGCAATGTTCCAGGTAGAACTTGAAAATGGTCATCAGATTCTTGCACATATTAGTGGAAAATTAAGAATGAATTTTATTCGTATATTGCCTGGTGACAAAGTAACCATTGAGATGTCCCCATATGATTTGACAAAAGGAAGAATCATTTGGCGTGATAAATAAAAAGTTGAAAAAAGCCCCAAAATTGCTTGCTTTTTCAAGTGTCCGATGATATAATGTTATTCGGACACTTTTGGAGTAGACCCTTGAAAATGCGGAAAACCCGTAAAACAGGGGCTTTTACAATTGGGAAAGGAGGAATTGCTGTGAAGGTAAGATCATCAGTAAAGCCTATTTGCGAAAAATGCAAAGTCATCAAAAGAAAGGGAAGCATCAGAATTATCTGTGAAAACCCAAAACACAAACAGAGACAGGGTTAGGTCGGAAACACTTAATGAACGCAAGCTTATGAGCGAAGCGTGAATTTAGTGTGAGACCGTTCTGTGAGATTAGCGAAAGCAAGACCGTTTATAGGGCGTAGCTTGAGGTTAGCGAACAGAACTTCCTTGTGAAAAAGTTCTTATCTAACGAAAGTTAGTAAATAGAACTTCCCTATTTGTTTGAATTATTTATGTGCGGCTGTAGTGAAACACCCGGAAGGGTTGCTCACTATTCATAATAACCGGTATATGCCACCGGGTTCCCCTTTTTTGATACCGAGGAAAGCGGAATACAAGGTATAAACAGAATATTTTGACACAAGGCAAAGATATACACACATTTCAGGACGAGCAACCGTAGCTGTATATGTTTGTTTTTCGTGTATTAGGCGGATTATGTTGCAGATTTGCCACAATGCTACCGGTATGCAGTGCATACCAAATAACATTTTTAGAAATTAATGGAGGTGTACAACACACATGGCTCGTATCGCAGGTGTAGATTTACCAAGAGAAAAACGTGTTGAGATTGGATTAACTTATATTTACGGTATTGGTAGAGTTAGTGCTACCCGTATCTTAGAAGCAGCAAACGTTAATCCTGATACTCGTGTTAGAGATTTAACTGATGAAGAAGTAAAGAGAATCAGTGCAGTAATCGATGAATCCCAGACAGTAGAAGGTGATTTAAGAAGAGAAATCGCTATGAACATCAAGAGATTACAGGAAATCGGATGTTATCGTGGAATTCGTCATAGAAAAGGACTTCCAGTTCGTGGTCAGAAGACAAAGACTAATGCAAGAACCAGAAAAGGTCCAAAGAGAACAGTAGCAAACAAGAAAAAATAGGCATTGAACACTTAATGAGGGCAGGCTGACAGTCGTAGCCCGAGGATAGTGGGAAAGCCGTTCTGTGAGATTAGCGAGAGCAAGCCCCTTTTTAAGGTGTAGCTTGAGGTTAGCGAACAGAACTTCCTTAAATGGTAACAAGTAAATTATAGAAAAGAATGAGAAAGTAGGTTAGTTTAGATATGGCTAAAAACACTGCAAAAAAAGTGACAAAACGTCGTGTGAAGAAAAACGTTGAACGCGGACAGGCGCACATTCAGTCATCTTTTAACAATACAATTGTAACTATTACAGATGCTGAAGGAAATGCTTTATCATGGGCAAGTGCAGGCGGTCTTGGTTTTAGAGGTTCAAAGAAATCTACTCCATATGCTGCACAGATGGCAGCAGAAACTGCTACAAAGGCAGCTCTTATACATGGTTTAAAAACAGTAGACGTAATGGTAAAAGGACCTGGTTCAGGAAGAGAAGCAGCAATTCGTGCACTTCAGGCATGCGGTCTTGAAGTAACAAGTATTAAAGATGTTACTCCAGTACCTCATAACGGATGTCGTCCACCAAAACGTAGAAGAGTCTAATTAGGAGGTATAGGTTAAGATGGCAGTAAATAGAGTTCCAGTTCTTAAGAGATGTAGATCTCTTGGTTTAGATCCAATTTATTTAGGAATAGATAAAAAGTCCAACAGACAGTTAAAGAGAGCAAATAAGAAAGTATCTGAGTATGGACTTCAGTTAAGAGAAAAACAGAAAGCAAAATTCATTTATGGTGTATTGGAAAAACCTTTCCATAACTATTATTTGAAAGCAGACAGAATGAAAGGTATGACTGGTGAAAACCTCATGATCATTCTGGAAAGCAGATTAGATAATGTAATCTTCAGATTAGGTTTCGCAAGAACTAGAAAAGAAGCTAGACAGATTGTTGACCATAAGCATGTTTTAGTAAACGGAAAACAGGTAAACATTCCTTCTTACTTAGTAAAAGCTGGAGATACAATTGAAATCAAAGAAAAATGCAAAGGATCTCAGAGATATAAAGATATCTTAGAGGTAACTGCTGGAAGATTAGTTCCGGATTGGTTAGACGTTGATCAGGAAAACTTGAAAGGCGCTGTAAAAGAATTACCAAGCAGAGAAGTTATTGACGTTCCAGTAGACGAAATGCTTATCGTCGAGTTGTATTCTAAATAATAATTAATGAGCAACGATACCCGAAAAGGAGGGACTTTGTAGTGTTCGATTTTGAAAAACCAAAAATTGAAATTGCTGAGATTTCAGAAGACAAAAAGTACGGCCGATTTGTTGTGGAACCGTTAGAGAGAGGTTATGGTACTACCCTTGGTAATTCTTTAAGAAGAATTATGCTTTCTTCTTTGCCGGGAGCAGCAGTCAGCCAGGTAAAAATCGATGGTGTATTGCATGAATTCAGTTCAATTCCAGGTGTTAAGGAAGATGTAACGGAAATTATCATGAACATCAAGAATCTGGCATTAAAAAACACCAGCTCAACAAACGAGTCTAAAGTTGCTTACATCGAATTTGAAGGCGAAGGCGTAGTAACAGCAGCGGATATTCAGGTTGATCCGGATATCCAGGTATTGAATCCAGACTTGGTAATTGCTCACTTAAACGGTGGTGCTGATTCCAGATTATATATGGAATTAACCATTACCAAGGGAAGAGGATACGTTAGCGCTGACAAGAATAAGAGTGAAGATGTACCTATCGGAGTAATTGCAGTTGATTCTATTTACACTCCAGTAGAGCGTGTAAACCTGTCAATTGAAAACACTCGTGTAGGTCAGATTACAGACTATGATAAACTTACTTTAGATGTTTATACAAATGGTACTTTAGAGCCTGATGAAGCAGTAAGTTTAGCAGCAAAAGTTTTAAGTGAGCATTTGAATCTGTTCATTGATTTATCCGAGAATGCAAGAACAGCAGAAGTCATGATTGAAAAAGAAGACAATGCAAAAGAAAAAGTTCTTGAGATGAATATTGATGAACTTGAGTTATCCGTTCGTTCTTACAACTGCTTGAAGAGAGCAGGTATCAACACTGTTGAAGAATTGACAAATAGAACACCGGAAGACATGATGAAGGTTCGTAACCTTGGACGTAAGTCTTTAGAAGAAGTATTAGCAAAATTAAAAGAATTAGGACTTCAGCTAAACCCAGGTGAAGAATAAAAGTAGATTTGTAGAATCTATAACAGTGATGGAATGAATAGAGTTCCATCACGTTCCTGGTTCGTACTCATATACAGCGAGGTTTGTAAGACCAAAAGGCGAAGCCACGTTAGATTCATGAGTGGCACACAAACAAGTATATAATATTTGGTGAGTAAGACCAAAAGGCATCGTCAGATATTCCACAAATGGAGGATTATTAAAATGGCAAAGTATAGAAAATTAGGTAGAACTTCTGATCAGAGAAAAGCTTTAATCAGAAACCAGGTAACAGCATTATTAAATAATGGAAGAATTGTTACAACAGAAGCAAAAGCAAAAGAAATCCGTAAAGTAGCAGAAGGATTAATCGCTTTAGCTGTAAAAGAAAAAGATAACTTTGAAGAGGTTACTGTAACTGCTAAAGTTGCCCGCAAGGACAAAGATGGCAAGAGAGTAAAAGAAGTTGTAGATGGTAAGAAAGTTACTGTTTACGATGAAGTAGAGAAGAAAGTCAAAAAAGACCTTCCTTCCCGTTTACATGCTAGACGTCAGATGAATAAAGTGCTTTACACTGTAAAATCTGTACCAACTGAAAACGCTGGAAAGAAAAAGAACACCAAGACAGTAGACGTTGCAACCAAGTTATTTGACGAAATTGCTCCAAAATATGCAGATCGTAACGGTGGATACACCAGAATCGTTAAAATTGGTCAGCGTAAAGGTGACGGTGCTTTAGAAGTTCTTCTTGAGTTAGTATAAGAGAATCGGAAAAAGTAAAAATATAAGAGCCACTGCAAAAGGTATTTGAAATGTATCTTTTGTGGTGGCTCTTTTTTCTATGATTGTGGACGTTGATATTCGATAATATCAGACACGGTACAATCTAGAATAAAGCATAAGGTATCAAGTGTTTTCGTAGTAATAGCTTCTCCCTTTTTCATGCGGTAAAGCGTATTTGCGGAAAGTCCATGTTTAAATATTAGTTCGTATTCTGTCATATTCTTTTTGAAAAGAGTATCATAAAAGGGTTTATATGAAATCAAAATAGGCACCTCGCTTTTGTTTCTAATAAAAAGATAACATACTTAATTTGTTGACTATACTTAAAATATTGAGTATAATAAAGGAAAGTATACAAGAAATATACATTCAATAAGGAATAAGAAAAAAATTTATAAAATTTAAAAAAATATAAAACTTTTTTGAAATTGCTCTTGTCTTAGTAGTGAAAGCAAAAAAATAAAAACAAAAGAAAAGAGGTAAAATGTTATGTATTGTAAACAATGTGGAAAAGAAGTTATGGAGAACAGTGTGATTTGCCCTAATTGTGGAGCAAGGGTACAGGGAAAGAAAGCAGAAAGCAAAGGAATGAATTGGTTGATTTTAGTTGGTGCAGTACTTTCAGTAATTGGAACATTTATGCCAGCGATAACTTTCATGGGAGAATCTCTTGCTTTTATGAGTGAAACTACTCAAACAGAAGGTTTGGGAATACTGGTCTTGGCAATTATTGCAGGAGTACTTGGAGTTTTACCAAGAGCAAGAAAATTTAGCTTTATTCCGGCAGTAATAATGATAGGAGTTGTATGTGCTGATCTTTCACCGGCATTTGATTATGGTGCGCAGATAGGGATTGGAGCAATGTTGATTATATTAGGTGGTATTTTGGCTATTATTGGTTCAATCGTAGAGTTTACAAAGAAAAAGAAAAGTCCGTTAGCATAAAAAGAAAAAGGTACATATAACGGAGGACCGTTAATGGTAAAAACAGTGATAGTAAATGATAGTGGTAAGCTGGCAGAGGTAGTACAATTTGAAGTTCCAACAGAAAATTTTGATTTGAAACAGGCAATTTATGAGGCATGTTTGGAGTATTGCAAAACAGAAGAGGGATGGGAGAAATATTCAGCAGCAAAAATATTTGATGTAAATTCCTTTTTAAGATATGTACCCAATGCTATTTGTGAAAAATATCGGTTTTATCAGATTCAGAAGCCAGAGGTTTGCATGGTAATAGAAAAGAGTCATCCAATATTGACCAAGCATGATATGGAAGAATCACAATGTTTTCAAATTGAAAATGTGAAAGAGTATGAAGTTTGTCAGCTTACAGCGTGGTTTGCTCGAATGTGGGGAGTAATGGAGACGTTAGGAGACTTACCTCAGCAGGATTTTGAAAATATGATAAACAGCTTGATTTCCTGGGCGGAGGAGTTCCTCAAAAAGGGGGAACAAGATCCCATATTATTTTTTCAACAAAAAATAAAAGTGAGTGAAAACGAAAGCTAATTGTGATGTGACCGGGGATATTCCGAAATGGAATACACCCGGTTTTATAATGAAGAAGATTTTCTAAGAGATATTGTAATAATGTAATAATATAAGAAATGATTGACTGCATAGAAAGTAAAAAATATAATAAAATTAGTATTAAAATAAAACTTTTTACCGGTTCCGTTTGTCTTAGTAGTAGGATGGAGGCGGTAAGATGCGAAATATTGGTTGGATACAGTGGATTATCCGAGTAATAAAAAGAGATATGGAACAATATGAAGAAGACGTAGGAGTCAAACAAGAAGTATACAGAACAGTAAAACGTAAGAGTAAGTACAATAAAAGGAAGAAAGGGAAAGAGCTATGAATTATACGGAAGCAGTAAGGTTAGTGAAGCAAGGGGATGAAAACGGATTTAATTTTTTGTATGAAGAGACTTACAAAAGTAAATATTATCTTGCCTTGAAGTATATGCAAAATGAGGAAGCGGCAAAGGATGTGTTACAGGATGCATATATTCAGGCATTTCGTAAGTTAGATACATTGGAAAATCCGGAAAAGTTTGCGTCATGGTTAGGAATCATTGTTGCGAATATGGCAAAGAATGCGTTGCAGAAGAAAAATCCAATGCTTTTTTCTGAAATCGTAGGAGAGCAGGAAGAGGAAGAATTTGAATATCAGATAGAAGATGAGAGTATAGAAAATCAGCCGGAAATTGCATATTCACAGCGTGAGACACAGGAGCTTGTGCATGAGCTGATTGATTCACTGTCAGAAGAACAAAGAATGTGTATTTTAATGTTTCATATAGAAGGACAGAGTATCAGTGAAATAGCGGAAAGTTTGGGATGTTCTGAAAATACAGTAAAATCAAGATTAAATTATGGAAGAAAGAACATTAAGGGAAAAGCAGAAGAACTGCAAAAGAAAGGATACAAGCTTTATGGCATGGCACCGGTACCATTCTTGTTATATCTGCTTAAATCAGAGGAACATGCATTGGCAGCACAGGGCGTGTTGGAAACAGCAGGAAAGGCTATGGCAAGTAATATTGCAGACAAAGTGGCAGCATCTGGAGCTCAATCAACAGGGGCAAATGCCGGAACAGCAAGTGCAGGAACAGCAGGTGCGGGAACTAATGCGGGAGGCAATGTAGGAACAAAAATGGCTGCGGAAGCAGTAAAGAAAGGATTTATACATACCCTTGCAGGAAAACTTACAGTGGCAGGTGTTGTTTGTCTGGTAGCTGCCGGAACAACAGCAGTGGTGATGAATAGTCAAAAGAGTGATAAGGGTTCAGAACAAAATGCAGTAGTAGAGGAAAAGTCTCATACAAAAGAAAAAGATAATAAAGAAGTTTCGCCAGAAGAAACAAAAACGGAAGAAATAGAAACAGAAAAAGCAGTTACAGATGATCAATATCCGCAACTTTTAGAAGGGGAACTTACAAAAGAACAGTTCCAATTTGCATTAGCTTATGGTCCGGACAGTATGAAAAATGGAAACATATCAAAGAAGGCGATAAGTGATTTGGTATTTCGTATAGCTACAGATGGGGAACGGAATCAGATTGGAATTGCGAAAACCGGAACAAATGGAAGGGGAAGTGATTTGTATAATCTGTCAGAGGTAAATAATTTTATATCTGTGTTCACAGCTCATCCATTTGAAGAGAAGGACAACGACAGTATGCAACGACAAAAAGTAGTGGGAGACCAGTTAGAAATTGTGATAGCAGAACCAGCTGATAGTCAATATGCAGAAATTTTAAATGCAACACTTAAAGGAGACAAGCTGACGGTTAATTATCAGGTTGAAAATGTAAGAATTGATGAGGAAACAGGGGAAGATGTAAGTACGGTAGCGAATAGAGTCGCAGTATTGCAAAAGACGGAAACCGGAAAATACAGGGTAATGGATGTTATTAATGAGGCAAAAGATGCAGCCAGAAAAGAAGCCTACAAAGCTGCATTGGAAAATATTTATGTAAACCATGTATTCCCGAATGGAACAACATGTAATTATCGTGATGCGCAAGATTTAGCGGAAAGTCAATTTACCATATTGGATATTGACGGCGATGGAGAAGAGGAACTGATTATCCGATATGTTTCAGGTCCAATGGCAGGCATGAGAGAAGTGATATATAGTTTTTCCGGTGGAGATGTTTTAATGGAAGAATTTTCGGAATTCCCACCACTGGTATATTATGATAACGGATTTATAAGAGCAGACGCTTCTCATAATCAGGGGGATGATACAGATGGATGGCCATATGTAATGTATCAGTATATGGGAGAAAGTGATTCCTATAAAGAAGTAGGTAGTGGCGTATCTGGCGATGGAAGCATAGAATCCTATGTTGGAACAGGAAAAGAAATGGATGTTCCATTCTTAAACTTAACAGAAGAGAACATTCAGAGTATTCAGTAGGATAAAGGTTGAAACCCATGGAAATGAATCCATGGGTTTTACCAACAGAAAAAATGGTGTTGATTCAAAAAAATTTTTCCGAAGATAACTGACTTATAATTTCCTGCATTTCTTCTTTGGATTTAGCATCTCTTGCACGATTTAAAATTTCTTCTTTTTCTGATTCGGTCATATTAGAAAAATGATTCATTGCATTTACATTCATTGCAAGTCCCATTGTAAAGCCGATAGGGAGTCCTCCGGTATTATAGATGTCCATAAGTTCAACCTCTTTTCTTTTTTATTTAGTATTTCAGGAGAAAAAGAAAAAATACATATAATTTGTGGGAATATAGTACTGTTAATATTTTTCCGAAAAACTCCGATGAATATATTGTATAGTATAATTTGAATAAGGATGCATGGAAGCATCTGAAATGGGAGTTTCAAGGAGGAATTATAGTTATGAGAGTATCCACATATACGGCAAGTGGATTGGTAACGGGAAATTTGCCATCCATGTCGGTGTCGACAAATAGTTTAAGTAGTACCAGCAAAATAACACGGAGGACAACAGGGAGCAATAAAAACCAGAAAAAGCAGTTGAATTATAATCCGAAGGAAATGTCAGCAGCAATTTTACGGGCGAAAAAATCACAAAGTGCCGGAAGAGTACTAACCCAGGCAAAAAGCAAACTTAGTAATCTGATGAAATGTAAGGCAAGCGGGCAGTACAATGATGCGGAAGTCAATGTTGCAATTGCACATGCAAAAAAAATGGTTCAGTGTGCCCAAATGAAAACGCAAAACCTGCGTCAGGAGGAACGGGCAAAAAAGAAGTTTGAGAATGAGGCAAAGGCGGATTTGCGTCAGGAGAAGAATGAAGAAAAGGCGCGGGCAGCCAGAAAAGAGCGGGCGCAGGAGCAGAAAAGCGGACTGGCACGCATGCAGCGGATTCAAAAGCAAAAGAGCCAAAAAAGAGAATTAGTAAGAAAAAAGAAATTTCATCGTAGCGAGGAACAAAGTAAGGTAAATGAAGCAGACTTTAATTATTTGAAGCAACAGCTACGAAATTTACGAAATCCATATAGCTCCAGCGGGGGAGCTTCCACAGGAGTAACCTTAGATTTAAGTGCAGAAGCAGCACAGTTGACGGATGCTCAGATTGAACAACAGGCACAGCAGATTGCAAATGAAATGAATGCAGATACAACAGCTGAGGGTGGTTCGATTTCTCAAGAGGCAGCGGTAGCAACAGGAGGAATAAATATTGTAGTGTAGTTTGTAGGATAAGTAGTGTGTATCTTCTTGCAAGCACAGCATTTTCAACGCTACTCGCGTAGACTATAAAAAGAACGGATAGAGGTATAACTCTATTCGTTCTTTTCTTCTGCAAGAGGAAGCGTGAAGATAAACTCGGTACCAACACCTTCCGTACTGATTACGTTAATATTTTCATTGTGTGCGGAAATAATTTCTTTTACAATGGCAAGACCAAGACCGGTTCCCTTTTTATCTTTTCCACGGGAAAGATCGGTTTTGTAAAAGCGTTCCCAAATCTTTTTGATACTGTCTTTTGGAATACCAATTCCGGTATCTTTTACAGAGACAAAGACTTTTTCGTTTTTCTCTGTTGTTTCAATGGTGATAGAAGAATCAGCATGACTAAACTTGATAGCATTGTCAATTAAGTTGTAAAGCACCTGTTGAATCTTACTCATATCGGCAGAAACAAACAGTGTTTGACCGGTTAGAATGAGTTCAAAAGAAATTTTCTTTTGCGTACAAGTACCTTCAAAGGACTGTACTACCATTTTAATGGTATTGTTGATATCGAATCGGGAAATGTCTAACATGGTTCCCTTTTTTCCGTATTTATTTAATTCCAGCATACCCTGCGTCAATTTGTTGAGTCGCTCGGTTTCAAAAAGAATGATGTTTAAGTATTTATCCTGCATCTCATAAGGAATTGTACCGTCCATAATGGCTTCGATATATCCTTTAATAGAAGTCAAAGGAGAGCGAAAATCATGAGATACATTGGCGATAAACTTACGCTGGTCTTCTTCTAAGGTGGAAAGCTCCGTTGCCATAAAGTTTAGAGAAGCGGCAAGATAGCCGATTTCATCATTCTTGTGAATATTAATCTGTTTTGAAAAATCACCGGTAGCATATTCTTTTGCTGCTTCTGTAATTTTTCGAATGGGGATGTATACCGTATAGGTAAACAATCCAAGAACCACAAAGGCGCATAGGAAGATAATGGCAAGTGTCATATAAGAAATATTTAATATGCCATTATTAAACGAGGTAAGTTGTGCAACAGGCTGATGAATCAAAACGTATCCTTGGACTTTGTAGTTGATGGTAATAGGGGAAAACACCGTTAATACATCTTCCGAATATAGATTATAAAAATCGCCTACCAAGTAGTATTTGGTACCAAAGGAAGTAATGTCAAAGTCCTTAATTGGAGTATCGGAAGGTGTAGTAGATGCGGAATCAATTAAAATTTTCCCTTTCGTATCTACTACCCATACGTCTGCATTGAGATAAGTGGCAATGGCAGATATCTGAGACTGTACATCTTCAAGGGTTTTTGTCTGTCGATAATAGCTGGTTGCATAATTAGAAGCAATCAGGTTAGATTCCCGGTATAAGTTTTCCGCAGCTTTTGTTTCTATGTAATTCATACTGTGATGGGAAGTAAATGTGGCTATGGTAATGAATCCCAAAATACCAAAAGCCACATAACCCAGTAAAAGTTTTAAATATAATGTACGTTTCAACTATTTCACCTCAAACTTGTAACCAATGCCCCAAACGGTAGCCAAACTCCAGGATTTGTGGTCTTTGATTTTTTCACGAAGACGCTTTACATGCACGTCTACGGTACGGGTATCACCAATGTATTCGTAGCCCCAGATGTGATCTAAAAGCTGTTCACGGGTAAATACCTGATTTGGAGAAGAAGCCAGAAAATATAATAATTCCAGTTCTTTCGGTGGCATATCCACAGGTTTTCCATAGTAAAGGACAGAATAGTTGGTCTGGTTGATAATAAGGTCGGGATATTCCACACACTTAATATCAGAGGCGGGTGCTTCAGGCTTGGATGGCTGATAACGGCGTAATACCGCTTTTACACGAGCAACTAATTCTTTGGAATCAAAAGGCTTCATAATATAATCATCAGCACCTAATTCCAATCCTAAGACTTTATCAAAGATTTCTCCCTTTGCGGAAAGCATGATAATCGGAACGTTGGACTTGGTACGGATTTCACGACATACCTGATAACCGTCAATACCCGGAAGCATCAAATCCAGTAGAATGAGGTTGGGTTGATATTGTTCGTATACAGCAAGTGCTTCCTCTCCGTCATTGACCATACGAGTGTCATAACACTCCTTGGTCAGATAGAGAGAAATCAGTTCTGCAATATTTACATCATCGTCTACGATAAGAATTTTCTGTTTTGCTACCATAGTGGTCACTCCTTATTTGAACTCGGCAATGGTTACGCCGGCATCTCCTTCACCAAATTCACCAAGACGGTAGGATTTGATGTATTTTAAACGTTTTAAATGATTGTGTACGGCGTTTCGAAGTGCACCGGTACCTTTTCCGTGTACAATGCGTACGGAAGGCATATGGGCAATGTAGGCGTCGTCTAAGTATTTATCTAAAAGTGCAATGGCTTCATCCGTAGTTTTACCAATCAGATTGATTTCGGTAGAAACAGAAGCGGATTTTGCCATTTTGATTTTTCCGGCACCGGTGGATTTTTTCTTGTTTCCAAGTACCGGAGTTTCTTCTACTAATATCAAATCTTTGATATTTACCAAAGACCGTAAAATACCCATCTGGACATATAAGTCGCCTTTTTCATTCGGCAGAGTGTGGACAGTTCCGGTGAGATTCATACTCAAAACTTTTACTGTGTCACCAATGCGCAGTTTCTTAGGAACCTTGTGATTGGTCTGGGCATTTTTCTGCTTAAGGGACATATCCTTTTCTAAGCTATTCATTTTATCACGAAGTTTAGAACGCTCCTGTTCCATATCTTTCATGGAAGGAGTGGCTTTTCCGTACTTGTGGAAGTTTTTGATAGTCTGGTCGGCAACTTCTTTTGCTTCTCGTAAAATAGCATGAGCTTCTTCGTTTGCCTGACGGATGATTTTTTCCTTCTGACTGTCGATACGCTCTTGTTTTTGCTCTAATTTTTTCTTCAAAGAGGCAATTTCCTGCTTATACTGCTCTACCTCTAAACGTTCTTTTTCAATGGTAACACGGCTGGATTCTAAGTCGGAAATCAGGTCTTCAAAACTTTCGTCCTGCTCCGTCAGGTGTTTTTTCGCTTCTGTAATAATATCTTCACTTAAGCCTAATTTCCCGGAAATCGCAAAGGCATTACTTTTTCCCGGAATACCGATTAAAAGACGGTAAGTAGGACTTAAAGTTTCTACGGAAAATTCACAGCAGGCATTTTCCACACCCGGAGTAGAAAGGGCGAAAACTTTAAGTTCGCTGTAATGAGTGGTTGCCATGGTACGAATACCGTAGTTGTGAAGTCTGGTTAAAATAGAGATGGCAAGTGCAGCACCTTCTGTTGGGTCAGTTCCTGCACATAACTCGTCAAAAAGCACTAGTGAGTCTTCGTCTACCCGGTCTAAAATAGAAATAATGTTGGTCATATGAGAAGAGAAGGTACTAAGACTTTGCTCAATACTTTGCTCATCTCCGATGTCTGCAAATACTTCATGGAAAATAGACAGTTCGGAGCGGTCATTTGCAGGGATATGAAGACCTGCCTGCCCCATCAGGGTAAAAAGTCCTACAGTTTTAATGGAAACGGTTTTACCACCGGTATTTGGACCGGTTACAATTAACAAATCAAAGTCATCCCCTAAGTGAATATCAATGGGAACTACTTTGTGAGAATCTAACAGTGGATGTCTTCCCTTTCGAATACGAATACGGTGCTCAGTATTGAAAAGAGGAGCAGTACCGTTGTAGCTTTTTGCAAGAGAACCCTTGGCAAAAATAAAATCCAGTTCAGTCAATACCTGATAATCGTCTTGTAAAAAAGAAATGTATTCAGCTACCTGAGCACTCAGGTTTGCCAAAATGACTTCGATTTCTTCCTGTTCTTTTAAAAACAGTTCTTTTAAGTCATTGTTTAACTTCACTACAGCCATAGGCTCGATAAAAATGGTAGAACCGGTGGAAGACTGGTCGTGAATCATACCGGGCACCTGCCCCTTGGCTTCTGCCTTTACCGGCAGGCAATATCTGCCATTTCGCATGGTAACCACAGCATCCTGTAACAGATTTCGAGTGTCTGTGTTATTTAACATAGTATTCATCTGACTACGGATTTTGTCATTGATGTTTTTCATGGAACGACGGATATTTTTCAAGGTAGAAGAAGCATCGTCTGCAATTTCATCTTCCGAAATGATACATCTGCGAATTTCATCTAATAGAGGAGTCAAAGGCTCGACTTTGTCAAAAAGTTCGTCAAGAGAGTCTGCTTTGGTATCTTCCCGGTCGCTGCGAGAGTAAGCCTTGGCACGTTTGGCAACCTCAAGGAGTGAGGCAATGCGTAAAAGTTCTTCAATTCCAAGGGTACCGCCGATTTCCAAACGCTTCAGAGATGCTCCGATATTGTGAAGTCCGGAGAAGGAAAGACTGCCCTTTTTAAAAATACGAGAAAGAGCGTCACGGGTCTTTGCCTGTGCATCCTCAATAGCCTCTAAATCCGTCATGGGTTTTAACTTTCGGCAAAGTTCCCTTCCGGATTCCGAAGTAGCATACTCCGTCAGCAGATCAATAATTTTATTATATTCTAATGTTTTTAATACTTTTTCATTCATAATTTTAAGTCCTTATATTAAAAAGTTGTAAGATTACTGGTAAATAAGCAGAGAATCCGCCTATTTAATACATTTTACCGTAAAAATAAAAATCTTGCAACAATGGAAAGAAGAACGTATAATGTAATATATCCAAGCCACAAAGTGGCTGGCAGTTTTGGCATAGCCAAAACTGCGGTGCTCCGAAGGAGTGGATATATTAACGAAAAAATGCGAAGCATTTTTGAGTCTAAGAAACTGTAAGCTCCGAAGGAGTGGATATGTTAACGAAAAAATGCGAAGCATTTTTGAGTCTAAAATGGTTAAGTTTAAAGTGGTTTTACTAGAGGAGAACTCGTTATGAAACAGGATGATGAGGAATTTTCTTTTATTAAGGAAAAAATAAAAGATAAACCAATTAACAAGAAGCGTATGCTGATCCATCTGGCATACGATATTTTGTGCGCCATTGTATTTGGTGCGGTGGCATGTCTTGCTTTTGTATGCTTAAAACCGCATATTGAGGAATGGACACAGCCGAAAAAGGATCAGACCATTACAATCCCAAAGGATGAAGAACCAAAGGATGAGGAGCAAACATCACAGGGACAGAATGAAGAAGAAACGCAAGAGCCCGTATATGTGCAGGAAGAACTGGGAGTAGATGGATATCAAAATCTGCAAAAGGAGCTTTATGCCATCGGAAAACAGGCAGATAAGTCTGTAGTTATGGTAACAGGAGTTACCAGTGGAACTGATTGGTTCAATACTCCGTATGAAAGTCAAAATCAGGCATCCGGTATTATTATTGGAAATAATGGACAGGAGTTATTGATTTTAACAGAAAGAAAAGTAATTGCAGATGCCCAGTCCATATCTATTACATTTTGTGATAAGGTAACGGTTCCTGCAACTTTGAAAAAATATGATGGAAACACAGGAGTTGCAGTAATTAGTGTGGCATTGGCAGATATTTCCGAAGATACGATGAGTCGGATTGCAGTGGCAACACTTGGAAATTCCCTGGTAATGTCTCAGGGAACCGTGGTAATTGCCATTGGAAATCCATTGGGCTCAAGTGATTCTATTATGTGCGGAACCATTACCTCCACTCAGAATAAGGTAACAACCATTGATAATAATTATACGATTTTTACCACGGATATGGTAGGAAGTGAAAATGGTGGTGGTGTGCTATTGAATCTGTCCGGTGAGATTGTGGGACTGGTACTTAAAGATTATAGTAATCAGGGAGACCGTAATACCATTACAGCAATCTCTATTTCCGAGTTGAAACAGGTGATTGAAGACCTTTCCAATAACAAGGATATTCCGTATCTGGGACTTCGTATCAGTACCGTAACAGATGATATTTCTGAGACTTATAGTATACCAAAGGGCGTATATGTGAAAGGTGTTGAACTGGATTCCCCTGCTATGGCAGCCGGATTACAGGAAGCAGATGTTATTGTAAAAATGAATGGTGAGGAAATCACCTCGGTAGAGCAGTACAATCAGTTGTTGCTGGGATTGAATCCGGGGGATGCAGTGAAAATTACGCTGAAACGCCAAAATGCAGAGGAATATGTAGAACTTGAGTGTAATGCAGGAGTTGGAGTTTTGCAGTAGGATTGTTTTGAAATTAGAAAAAGAGATAAAAAAGAGATAAAAGTAGAAGGAAAGAATAGAAGGAGCAAATTATGAAATATATTGAAACCCTGCGAGAGGGCGAACGTGTTGGAGAGATTTACTTGTGCAAGGCGAAACAGACTGCACTAACCAAAGCAGGGAAGGCATATGAATCCTTGATTTTGCAGGATAAAACAGGAACATTAGATGCAAAAATATGGGACCCAAATTCACAGGGAATTGATGAATTTGAAGCATTAGATTATATCGATGTGGTAGGAGATGTAACAAGCTTTCAGGGAGCGTTACAGTTAAACGTAAAGCGTGTGCGCAAGGTACAGGAAGGGGAATATGAGCCAAAGGATTATCTTCCTGTTAGTGATAAAAATATCGATGAAATGTATACAGAGCTGGTGGGATTTATACAGGGAATGAAGAATCCTTACTTGAAACAATTACTGTCCAGCTTTTTTATAGAAGATAAAGACTTTGAAAAGCGATTTAAGTTTCATAGTGCAGCCAAAAGCGTACATCATGGATTTGTAGGCGGCTTGTTAGAGCATACTTTGGGTGTTACAAAACTATGTAATTATTATACGCAGAATTATCCAATACTGAATAAAGACTTGTTGCTTGCAGCAGCTATTTTCCATGATATTGGAAAATTAGAGGAGCTTTCTGTATTTCCGGCAAATGATTATACCGATGAAGGTCAGTTACTAGGTCACATTATGATTGGTGCAGAAATGGTAGGAGAGCGTATTCGTACGATTCCCGGATTTCCACCACGATTGGCAAATGAACTGAAACACTGTATTTTGGCACATCATGGAGAATTGGAGTATGGTTCTCCGAAAAAACCGGCACTTGCAGAGGCGGTAGCGTTGAGTTTTGCAGATAATACAGATGCAAAAATGGAAACAATAAAAGAAATATTTGCAGCAGTCCCAGAAGGAAATACAGACTGGGTGGGCTACAATCGTATGTTTGAGTCTAATTTGCGAAGAACCAGTGATTAGGAAGCGCGTATGTCAGGAAAAAATAAGAGTGAAAATATATTAAAAAAAGATATGGAACTGGAACTTACCATTGAAGATATGGGAGTGGATGGAGAAGGCATTGGAAAGGCAGAAGGAGTGACTCTTTTTGTAAAAGATGCTGTGCTAGGTGACCGTGTTCGTGTAAAAATCATGAAAATGAAGAAACATTACGGTTATGCCAGAATGATGGAAATACTGACTCCATCCCCTTACCGTGTAGAGCCGAAATGTGAATATCATCGCCAGTGCGGAGGTTGTCAGATTCAGGCAGTAGCGTACCAGAAACAGCTAGAATTTAAAGAAAATAAAGTACGCAATAATCTGAAAAGAATCGGTGGTTTTGCGGTAAAAGAAGCAGATGGCAGCGGCGATGGTCTTACGGTAAATCCGGTGATTGGCATGGAAGAGCCATATTTTTATCGGAATAAGGCACAGTTTCCTATCGGAACAGATAAAAATGGAAAAATTATAACGGGCTTTTATGCCAGCCGCAGTCACAATATTATACCGAATCGTAAGTGTTATCTTGGTGTAGAGATTAATGAGAAGATTCTGGATATTGTGATTTCTTTTATGGAAAAATATCATATTTCAGCCTATGATGAAACTACCGGAAAAGGTCTGGTGCGCCATGTGCTGATACGTTTTGGTTTTACCACCAAGGAGATTATGGTCTGTCTTGTGGTAAATGGAAAGAAACTGCCGCATGCAGAGCAGTTGGTAGAGCAGTTGACTGCAATTCAGGGGATGACCAGCATTACCTTGAATGTAAATGAGAAAAACACCAATGTCATTTTGGGAGAACAAATCATATCCCTTTGGGGACAGGATTATATCACAGATTATATTGGTGACATTCAATATCAGATATCGCCACTTTCTTTTTATCAGGTCAATCCGATACAGACAGAAAAACTCTACGGTACAGCATTAGAGTACGCAGGACTTACCGGAAAAGAAACCGTTTGGGATTTGTATTGCGGAATTGGAACAATTTCTTTGTTTTTGGCGCAAAAGGCAAAGCAGGTATATGGTGTGGAAATTGTACCGGCAGCTATTGCAGATGCCAAGAATAATGCCAAAATAAACGGTATGGAGAATGTAACATTTTTCGTAGGAAAGGTAGAGGAAGTGCTGCCGGATTTCTATGAGAAGGGAATGGCAAAAGGCAAGCTGGAGGCAGAGCAAGCAGATAATAAAGAAAACGCAAAGGAAAGTAAGGAGTATCTGGAGGAAGGAAAGCCGGAGGATATGCTGCATCCGGATGTAATCGTAGTAGACCCACCACGCAAGGGCTGTGATGAAAAATGTTTGGAAACTATCCTGAAAATGAAGCCGGAACGTGTGGTATATGTAAGCTGTGATTCTGCTACACTGGCACGAGATTTGAAGTATCTGTGTGAACAGGGATATGAGGTGAAGAAGGTGCAGCCGGTGGATATGTTCCCACAAGGAGGGCATGTGGAGACGGTTGTACTGCTTTCCCACAAAAAACCTGACAGCGTAATCAATGTAAAAGTCGAGTTTGGCGAGGGTGAGGGCACAGTACCGCTTGATAATATTGCTAAAAGAGCAGAAGCGTATAAGCCAAAAGAGAGAGTTACCTACAAAATGATAAAGGAGTACATAGAAGCGAAATATGGCTTCAAGGTACATGTTGCATATATTGCGGAGGTAAAAAGGGATTTAGGCTTGCCGATGTATGATGCCCCTAATGCGGTAGAAGAATTGAAACAGCCGAGAAAGCATCCTACACCAGAAAAGGTAGAAGCAATCAAAGATGCTTTGAAACATTTTGAAATAATTTAACTAATATAGTCGTCTGATGTTGCGCAGGCGACTTTTCTAGTTTAGGAAGTATGGAATTTGTTATATTTTATGTCCCAAATTAGTATTATTTTGTCCCGATATGTGATATAATACAAAAAAGGTAATTGGAGGTGCGCTATTGTGAAAAAACAAAATGTATTAAATTTGATAAAATATCATGTTGAAAAAAATGAGAATGCATTTAGAAATGAGGCAGTAAGCATAGCGAAATATTTTGATGCTATTGGTGATTATCAGCTGGCTGAGTATATAATGAGTTTAATAGCAGAATCCAACTTGTATGTTCCACAGGCGAGTGATTTTGAAAGTGAATTTTTAAAACAGATAGATATTAGAGAAATGCAGCCATTGAATTTGCCAGTAGTAATATCTAATGATATAAAAGGTATTATTAATGCAGTTAATCATAATATTGGGATAAATAAGTTTTTACTTGAAGGACTGCCAGGTAGTGGAAAAACGGAAGCTGCAAAACACATAGCAAGGCTGCTTGGCAGAACCTTATATTGTGTTGATTTTGAACATTTGATTGATAGTAAACTAGGTCAAACTAATAAAAATATTGCCAGTGTTTTTGCTGAGATAAATATGATTCCATATTCAAATAAAGTTGTTATTTTATTTGATGAAATAGATGTGATTGCCTTGGATAGGGTTAATAGGAATGATGTGCGAGAAATGGGACGGGTTACTTCAACTATATTGAGAGAGCTTGATAGATTAACTGATTTAAACAAGGAAATAGTAATTATTGCGACAACAAATTTGTATTCCAATTTTGACAAAGCTCTAATTAGACGTTTTGATGCAGTGATTAATTTTAATAGATATAGTAAAGAAGATTTATTGGAAGTTGCAGAGTACTATTTTGTATCTTTTATTAAAAATTTTAAAGGCATTCCTAAAGATACCAGATTGTTTAAGAAAATATTGAAGGTATCGTCTGATTTGCCTTATCCAGGGGAATTGAAGAATATTATAAAAACCTCTTTGGCATTCAGTGATGCAAATATAGAATATGATTATTTGAGAAGGCTTTATAATTATTTGATAGGTAACTTAGAAGAAACAGATATAGAAGAACTTCATGCACAAGGATTTACGGTCAGAGAAATAGAAAAGCTCAAAGGAGAATCTAAAAGTACCGTATCCAGAAAATTAAGCAAGGGGGAAGAAATAAATGAATAATGTACTGGAATTAAAGGGAAAGCGATTTATTCAAGCCTCAAAAACTGGCAGCGGTGGCGGAGCATCCATGAACAGCAAAAAAATAGTAACAAGAGAGCAGTTACTTAGATTGATAGAAAGAATAAGTCAAATTAAAGAATTTTGGAAACAAGAAAAAAGACCTTTTGAGGGGATATTGATTAGTGTTCATTATAATAAAATAGTTGCAAAGAGTAATCGAATTGCAGGATTGTTTAAAGGAAAAGATTCTAATTATGCTATTGTGGGCGCTAAATTTAACAAAGAAAAAACGAAACATATTATTACGTACTTTCTTGATATGGAAGATTTGGATAAAAGTATAGAGTTGCTTTTAAAAACAAGTGATATAATTAAGGTAAAGTTTCAAAATGGAATAGATAAAGTTACTTTTGATGATAGAAAAAAAATAGATAAAATACCATTCTCTAAATTTTCAATAACAAAATCTACGTTTAAACAGGTAATCGCAGATGTTTCATATATTGAAGATTTTGAGGTGGAAATGGCAACACGCCAATTAAAACAAAGTATCATTACATTGTATAATACGCATACAGATACAAAAATGTTATTTGAAAATATTGGAATTGATATTTTAAAAAGTAGAATATTGGATAATCAGACGGTGTTTTTAGATGAAAACCAATTACAGATTTTATTTGAGAAAGCACCGTATCTTGTTTCTATGGCAACAGAGGATTTATCAGAATTATCTCCAGAAGACTTCATTCAGGAATATCAGCAAGGGACTCTGTATATGCCTTCTCCAACTATTGAGCCAACTGTTGGAGTAATTGATACGCTATTTGATAAACGTGTCTATTTTGGCGAATGGGTAGAATATCATGATATGGTTGATGATAATCTTCCTAAAAATCCAGATGATTATCGTCATGGTACAGCGGTGGATTCTATTATTGTAGATGGTGCAAGATTAAATCCTTGGCTTGATGACGGATGTGGCAGATTTAGGGTACGCCATTTTGGTGTCGCAATAGGTTCAAAATTTTCTTCTTTTACTATTACAAAACAGATAAAAGAGATTATTGCAAACAATAAAGATATAAAGGTTTGGAATATTTCGCTCGGAAGTAATCAAGAAGTTAATGACAATTTTATTTCTGCAGAGGGGGCTATATTGGATAAAATCCAATATGAAAATGATGTTATTTTTGTTGTTGCAGGGACGAATAAGCCTAGCGCTGATATTGAGAAAATAGGCTCGCCTGCTGATTCAATAAATAGTATGGTAGTTAATGCAGTAACTCAAAATGGTTTGTCAACTAAATATGCAAGAAGAGGATTGGCGTTATCCTTTTTTGCAAAACCAGATGTTAGTTATTATGGTGGGAGTGAAGAAAAATATATTAAGGTTTGTGAACCATTAGGGGAAGCAAATGTTGCGGGTACTTCATTTGCAGCTCCTTGGATTGCCCGAAAGTTGTCTTACTTGATGGATATTTTAGGATTGAATAGAGAAGTTGCAAAAGCGATGATTATTGATGCTGCAAGAGATTGGAATGAAAAGCCGACACCAGAAGAGGTTGCCTTATATGGACATGGTATAGTACCTATTAAGATAGATGATATTGTTCATACAAAAGAAGATGAAATTAAATTTCTGGTATATGATGTGAGTGAAAAATGGAATACATATAATTATTATTTTCCAGTTCCAATTAAAGATGACAAATACCCTTATATTGCAAGGGCAACAATGTGTTATTTTCCTATGTGTGATAGAACTCAAGGTGTTGATTATACAAATACAGAACTTAATTTACATTTTGGTAGAATTAATAATAAAGGGAAGATAGAGGATATTAAGGGCGATAAACAGAATCAGGATGTAATATTAGATAACGAAAAATATTTCCTTTTGGAGGGTGAAGCAAGAGAAAGATTTAGAAAATGGGATAATGTAAAATATATTGCAGAAAGACCAAAAAACAAAATGATGCCGAAGAAATCTTATGACAATAAAAATTGGGGAATGGAGATAAAAACAAATAACCGCTTAGACCCTAAAGATGGAATAGGGATTCGCTTTGGCGTTGTAGTTACATTAAAAGAAATCAATGGTGTCAATAGAATAGATGAATTTATTAAGAATTGTACTCTGAATGGTTGGCTGGTTAATAAAATTGATGTTCAGACAAGAGTTGATATTAATAAAAAAGTCAATGAGGACATTGAATTCGAGTAAATATAGTTGATATTTTTTGACAGAAAAATTTTGCTATAGAAAGCGTAAATTGAAGGACATTTTGTGGGAAAAGGGATGCACGAGCAGTATTAGTACTGTATAAATATTAGATATATTTCTGTGATTTTGTGGGGATATGTTTTGATTTGATACTCATGTTGAGACGGTGACAATGCTCCAAAGGAAAAATACCTAAAACTCCTTGAATTTAGGCACTTTGAGCGACATATCCTGTTTTCTCAAAGTGAACGAAAAGACAAGAAAAAGGCAATTTCCAGTGGTGTAAACGTACAAGTGGTTGTGAGGGTGTAGTTCGAAAACACAAAAATCTGTCGTTCATATTTCATCAAAAATAACTAACAATTCAATAAAGTAACAAAGTGGTCTGAGCCGCTTATTTTCAAGTGATTTTGGAAATAAGCGGCTCTTTTTGCGCGTAGTAACGAGGAAAATGCGAGAAAAGCACATTTCTTGCTTGCAAGGAAATGTGTCTTTGCGAAGCATTTGAGGAGCACCGCGACAGCGACAGAACTTGTTCTGGAGCTTTCGTTACGGAGTTTAATCGGAGGTAATTGATTTTATGAAGAAACAAGAAGAATTGTATTCTTTTCCACAACAAAACGATGGTGCTGTGGTGGAAACCGATATCAGAATGATTCCCTTATCGGAATTGCATGATTTTAAAGGGCATCCATTTAAGGTAGAAAATGATATGGCGCTTTTTGAATTAATGCAGAGCATTGAGAAAGAAGGTGTGATTGTCCCGGCACTTGCTAGACCGAGAGAGGATGGTGGTTATGAACTGATTGCAGGGCATAGAAGAAAAGCTGCATGTAAATGGGCGGGACTTAATTGTATGCCTGTGGTAGTTCGAGATTTGGATGATAATCAAGCGGTGATTGCCATGGTTGATAGCAATTTACAGCGTGAGCATCTGAAGCCAAGTGAGAAAGCGTTTGCTTATAAGATGAAGCTGGAGGCAATGAAGAGGCAGGGAGCAAGAACGGATTTAACTTTTTGCCAAGTTGGCGAAAAGATAACTTCTTCCCAAGTTGGGAAAAAGTTATCTTCGTCACAAATTGTGACGGGAACCTCGGACCAAGATGGAACGGAGTTGGAGAATCCCACCTTGCAAACGCATTCATTGACCAGTGGACATGATGCTGATGGAAAATGGGTGTTGTTACAAGATAAAAGTGTTGGGGATGCAATTATTAGAAGCAATCAGGCACTGGCAATGCAGACGGGGGAAAGTCAAAGGCAGATATCGCGTTATATCCGACTTACCAATCTGATACCCAAAGTGCTTGATATGGTAGATGATGGAAAGATTGCTTTTACCATAGCTGTAGAGCTTTCCTATCTGACGGAGGAACAGCAGTATGAGCTTTATGAGGTAATGGAGGTGGAGCAATGCACACCTTCCCTGTCACAGGCGAACCGTATGAAGCGTATGAGCCAGTCGGGTAACCTTGATATGGATGCGATGTTTTCCATACTTGAGCAGGAAAAACCAAACCAGAGAGAGCAGATTAAGCTTCGGGCAGATTCTGTAGCAAAGTATTTTCCGGAAGATTATACACCAAAGCAAAAGACGGATTTAATCGAGCAGCTTTTGAAGGAATGGTATGAGAAGCACGAGCATGAGAAAAAGCATAGTTCTGACGGTAGCCGGGGCAGAACAAGATAACAGAATGGAGGTAGGACAATGAGCAGAGAATTATCTTTATATGAAGCAATGGGTGGTACTTATACCGAGATTGATGGTGTTTTTTATCCTGATATTAGTATTGAAGAGAGTAAGCCGGATGGAGATTTTGGCATAACAAATGCAGATATCGGAAAGTATGGGCTGTTATGGATTTCTTATATGAAAGAAAACCACCCTGATAGGTATCGCCATCATATAAGAATGGGACAACTTTATGTCAAAGCACAGGAAGTGAATGAGGAGGCGTATGAGATGCTTGATAGGATTATGAATCAGTATCTTGCAAAGCATAAGCCGAAAGACAAGCATTCCACTATGGAAATGTGGAGAATACAGGAGCAGGCAAAGAGACTTGCGGAGGAGGTTATCTATGGAGAGATTGTTTACCAATATCACTAATGCAGGAGCGACTGCAGCACAGAACGAAAATATTATGCACACCGGTTGTTATGCCGGAGAAAGAGAGAATTTTATGAGAGAGAATTTATTTATGACTGAAACAACTATGGCATCTGTTAAGATTGCACTGGATCACGGCTGGAGTTCCATTAAAGGAGAGCATATCTTTATGGAAACTTCAGTTGTTCCGGTGGATTATACACCACTTACCAATCATGGATTGCTGGAGTATAAGGGACAGAAGTATATCGTAGGTCAGGGAAGACTTGGAAAACAGGCAACCAAGACAGAGAATGAGAATTATTTTCTGCTAACTCTTGCGGGAATTGCAAAGGAGCTTCAGTATCAGGGGAAAACACAAACAGAGCATGTGGAATTATATGCAGGAAGTGCCACTTACACTGTTTGGTGCCGAGAGAAAGGAATTTCGTGATTATTTGTGGCATAAGGAAAGAATTTCCTTTACCTTTGAAGGAGTTCAGTATTCAATCTTTATTGATAAGGTAAAGATTTATGCCCAGTGTTATGCAGCGATTGCAAATCGTATGGGAGACCTAGACAGATTAAGATGTATTGACTTAGGTTCATGGACATTGGATGTGTTAAGTGTCCGTGACAGGATTCCAATGGATAAGGATGCTTACACTTATGAGCTGGGACTGATTACAGCCATTGAGAGAATTAAGAAGGATGCGTTACCAAAGCTCAAATGCAAAATTCCGGAGGATGATATTATTGATGTTATCCGTGGGAAGCAGTCTAATGTAAATGCTGAATTTGTCCCTTTTGTTGAAAAGGGATTACAGCAGTATGCAGATGAAGTAGAAGCAAAGCTTCGTGAGATTAAGGTGGATTTATTGCATGAGAATATTGTATATGTGGGCGGCGGAGCATGTGTGATGAAGCGTTTTGGCAGAACACAGGGCAGGAACATACAGTATGTAACGGATGTGAAAGCAAATGCCATCGGGTACCGCTATCTAGCAGAGAATCTCAGATAGGAGGTACTTATGGGAAATGCAATATCATTCCGGTTAAATCCGAAGAATGAAAGTGATAAGAGAATCCTTGACTGGCTGGAAGAAAAGTCCAGCCAGCCGGGATTTTTTAATCTGACTGAAGTAATCAAGAAAGCAATACTCACTGCAATCGAAGACGAGCAAAAAGAGAACCAAGAAAAGTCTATAGAGGACTGGATTAGTGAGGCAATATTACTTTCGAGGGAAGAGTTTACAAAGATTGTAAAGGAATCATCGCAGACTGTGGCTAACAATGTGTTTGCCGGGGTTCTCGGTGCAATGGCACAGCAGGTGAATATGGGAGTTGTTCCGATGTCTCAGATGACAGGAATGGTACCGAATAGTGTGCCTGTTAATGGGAGTATTCATGTAACAGATGCTGAGGCTTTGGATAATGAACTTGCAGCTGATACATCTGCGAAGATGGATAATTCTACAAAAAGCATGCTTGGAAGTCTGTTTGATATGGATGATGATTGAGCTGCAAATTCATATAGATGTATGATGAACTGTCTGACACAATGGTTACTTGTATGAGAAAATAACCTGATATGTAAGATTGTTCTTTTGGTTTGGTAAGATTCATTATACAAAGGTCTTACGAAGTATTGCCAAGGCTTTGGAGCAGAAAACAGTCCGCTTGCGGGCTGTTTTTTGTCTTTCAAAAGCCGGAAGGAGCTGGGGCTTGGGGATGCCAAATCCCCAACAAGTTCTGCCCTGTATATACAGGGCGGAACTTGCTCTACATTACGCGACTTTAACGGAGCATCAGCCGACTTAGGTCGGCTCGCATCAGTGAAAAAAGGATTTCTTATTGAAAATGATGCGATAGCGTTAGCAGAATTTCTTATGGGGAGTGTGATTGTAAGATTTCTGTAAGACAGATGTATGACAGAATTCTATATAACCGGCGAGCATATATAACGAGCCGCCATGCAATTCTATTGGAAATATTCGCGGGTACGCGAGCGTATTGATGAGAGACCATGGGGGAGCGAGGCTATGCACGGGAGGGGAGATGCAGAATCAGCATCGGGGAAAGTATCTGCCGTATCCGGCAGTTTTATTATTCATATTGGAACAGCAATTAATATTATTACAATTTTACAGATATGAAGTGAAAGCAGGTAGAGATACCTGCTTTTTTTTATGTCAGAATGGAGGAATTTATGAGAAGTACAGATAACAAGAAAGATAATAAGGTTCTTATGTCTTTGCGTATATCAGCAGAGGATAAGGAGCAGATAGAGGAAAAAGCAAGGAAAACCGGACTTACAACGTCGGAATATATCAGAAGATGTGCTCTGGGAAGAAAGCTTCCATGCTACGGAGATACAAGTCTGTTGAAGGAGTATTCCATGCAGCTTGGAAAGATTGGTTCCAACCTAAATCAGATAGCGAAACATCTGAATAGTGGCGGTTCCTATTATAGTGTTTACAGCGATGTGAAAGAGGCAGTGAAGGAATTGCTGGACTTAAAGTTTAAGATACTTCCGGCATTGGAGGATGTTGCATGTGGAAGAAAGCACAGACGTAAGATTGAAAAGGATGGTGAAGCATAATGGCGATTATAAAGCATATTTCTGTGAAGAACAGATTTTATTCGGATGCAGTGGAGTATCTGACATGCAAATTTGATGAGTATACGAATAAACCGATTCTGGATGAAAAAGGAAGAATACAGGAGAGAGATTCTTATCTGATAGATGGAGTAAACTGCGATGCAGATACATTTGGTGCAGAATGCATTGAAACAAACCGGCTGTATGGCAAGAATAACGCTGTAAAAGATGTTAAGGCTCATCACTATATTATCAGCTTTGATCCAACAGATGAAATTACCATGGAACAGGCAATGGAGTTTGGAAAGCAGTGGTTATCGGTATTTGCTCCGGGACATCAGGCAGTGCTTGCGGTGCATCCGGATGGCCACAATGGCAGTCAGAATATGCATGTTCATATCGTGATAAATTCCGTCAGAAAGTATGAGGGAAGGAAAGAAAAGTGGCATGACAAGCCCTGTGAATGGAAGCAGGGCTGTAAGCACAAAAGTACCGGAAAGATGATGCACAATGCAAAGAAGTGGGTGATGGAAAGCTGTATCAGACATGGGTTTGAACAGGTGGATCTGCTTACCAAGAAGCACAGGGATAATTACTGGGTGGAAAAGAGGCTTATGAATAAAAATGCCAGCGATGGTGTCGGCATCACATCGAATAGGGAATTGATTCGTAACACTATTGACAAGATGCTGCCCGCTGTAGATTCTTTTGAACAGATGGTAGAATGCCTGAAGGGGATATATGGCTGGAATGTCCGTGTTACGGATAAAACAGTAACCTTTGCCACTTCGGACATGAAAAAGGGAATACGAGGGAATAAGCTTGGTGATGGATATGGCAAAGCGGAGCTTGTGGAACGGATAGCCCAGATTGTAACGGAAAGAGAAGCGGTAAATGAGGCGCGAAGGATTGCAGAGGAGCAAGCAAAAGCGAAGGCAGAAGCTGCTGCAAGAGAGGAAGCAATCCGAAAGAAAAAGCAGATTGAAGAAGAACGAAAGAAGGCAGAAATCCTGTCGAGGAAACGGAAGCTTGCATATGAGCGAAATAATATTCAGCATAAATATTATAGTGCGGAATTGGATCGTCCTGACTGGAACAGGGAGTATGTAGAGTATCTGGAGACACAATTTATCAGAGATGCTGCCTTGTTATCTGAGGAAGAACTTATAGCACCGATTATGACAAGGGAAGAGTTTGAGAAAGAACAGGCGGTTGTTTTGTATCGTGAAAAGGCTAATAAGGCAGGAGAACTTTGGGATAAGGCATTGTCGGAGTTATCTAGTGTAACACATAAGTGGAAATGGGAATATATGGATTATCTTGAAGAAATCCGGTTTAATGATTTGTCTAATGTAACGCTTTATGATGCAAAGGAAGAGATTCTGTCTTATGAGGAATTTGCTGGTATTAAGGAAGAGGGAATGAGAGAAAAAGAGCAGGAGCAGGAAATGGCAGGGTATATTTTGTCGGATGAAGAAGTGGATAATACTGTTACTACTAAAACAGTTGAAGAAACTACTACTAGCCAGAGTGTTGATGCTGCCGTGAAAACTATAGAGGAAGTGATTTCAGAGCCACTTATGGCGGAAACGATAAAGCCGGCGGTCGAAGCAATTCCTATTGATTTTACAAAGCTTACCATTGAAGAACGAGCAACATTTCTTCCAGTGCCTACAGATGATATTAAGACGGAGTATGATGCTTATTGCGACCGAATGGGATATACAACAGAAAAGCTGGCGAGTATTCGATACAAAATGTCTTTGTATGATGAATTTTTGGAGGAATACAATTATCGCAAGAAGCATTTTGGTATAAGCGATGCATCTAGAATGGTAGCTGTTTCTGAAAAGAGTCGATGAATATAGTAACATGGATTTATAGCTAGTTGTCAAAAAGTGGTGATTTGAGATTGATGATGGCTTAATAGACATTCAAAGATAGGTTTTTATAAGTATTTGTAGCAAGGGCGAAGGCTCCTGCTTATTTTTTTGCTTAAGTTTAGAGGATAGATTGAAAACCTATCATATCGTGATGGAAATGAAAATTCGGGAATCTTGCTTACAAACCGGGAATCTCGGTTACAAAACAGGACTTTCATTTACAAATGGAGATTCTTGGGTTACAAATGGGATTCTCGGGTTACTATTTACCGGATAGATTGAAAAAACAAAAGAAAAGGTGTACATTATCATTATGAATTATCTGATTTGTGTTATTGAATAACACTTAGGAGAATGTAAAATGATAAAAAATAATATCGAAGTTGATGTAAAAATTAAATGCATCGAAGCGGGAAAGACACTGGCTTAGTTGGGAGAGAAAATTGGTACTACTGGCCAATATGTCAATAGTATTATTAAAAAGCCCGATGGGGGGTGAATAAGATCTTTATTAGCATGATGGAAGCGCTGCGTTACGACATAGAACTAACATATGTAAAAAGAAAACCTGATTGAGGAGATGATTTTTTATGGGCGAAAAGTTATATAGACCAATTCTGAAAGAGGGGGATCATCTTGTTAGGTCCAAGGATAATGAAGGTAGAGTTCGAGGTGTAAGTCAAGATGAGAACAATAAAACAACTGATATCGTCGAATGGGAGGAAGTTGAGATTGATGAACCTCAATATGAATATCCGATAGAACAATACGAGCAAGAGCGTGTCAAACTAACTCCTGAACAACAGCAACTTGCGCAAGCAGTTGGAGAAGCAATTGTTGCAGCAGCAATATATGGCATGGTTCAATTACATGAACATGTGATTAGTCCTTGGTGGTATTCAAAAGCAAAACCGTGGATTAAAGGTAAGTGGGTAGATGCAAAGAACTTTGTCTCAGGTAAGACAAAAGCACAAGCAATTATCGAGAAAAAAGAAATAAATGAGACTGGAATACAGTTAAGCAGTGATACACAGATAGATGAAATGTTAGACGCTGAATTTGAGAGTTTTCAATTAAATATGACTCCTGATGAAGCAAAGGAACATATGATGAAACTCATCTATCATATGCTAGGAACAGCTTATGAAATAAAGATTCTTAGCAATGCGCGAATAGTTGAGCATATTGAAGATGAGACAACTCAGATAGAAAAGAAGAAAGAAGCAGAAAAATTATTGGCAGAAAAGGTGTCTAATAACATCAACAAATTACTATCTGATGAAACGTTGATGTTAGACGTTAATACTTCTAAACAACTATTTGGTCTACTTGGTGGTGGTATTCGAATTAGTGGAGAATATGTGCCGGTAGAACTTGAAAAAGTGAATGCTGCTATTGAATCGATGAAGAATGGTATTGGATAGACAAATTCGGATTTTATGTAGAATTAAAAGTATTAAGAGGTGATTAATAGTGGCAGATGATTTGCTTAGAAAAGATTTAATTGCGCATAAGATATATTCCGCGTGGCAATTTATTGAATACACTGAAAAAAATATATTTACAGTACAGTATTGTGCAGATACATTGAATAATATAATTGGTAAAATGACAATGAAGACCGTACGTTGGCAGCAGGATATTGCAGCCGACTTCGTAGACTGCGTGACGGAAGATGGTAAGAATGTAAAAAAATTAGCTATAACAACTGAGAATTCTCCCGCTTATGAGTTACGAGTTGCCGGTGAAAAAGTAGATCCATGGTTCTTATTTGATAAGTTACTTAGGGATTTTTTTCAGTACACAATGAATGCGCTGGATTCTATGAGCCAGATAATAAATGCTGGTTTGTTAGCAAATAAGGAAAAAGCTGTAGATTCAGTGGATATCCAGATAATGACTAGAATATTTAATCAACAGATATATAGTGCTGCTTTTCCAAAGATGCAGACGTGGCTCAATAATATATCTAAATCTGATGAGTTTAAATATATTGAGGCAATAAACAATCGAACTAAGCACACTGCGGATATTGCCAATAAGCTTTCAATGGGTATTTTAGGAAGTTCAAATAAAACAGAAATAGGACCATTTTTCCGTAAAGATGTACAACATGAAAAGATGGAATTATCAGATCAACTTCAAGCAACATTGGATTTTTTGAATAAAACATGGAGTGATTTTTTAGTTTTATTTAAAGAAGAGTATGTCAGAGATGTATATATAGAAAATCGTAGACATAGTATATCTGGTGTTCGTCAACAGAAATTAAAAGAAGAGCCAGATCAAGATTTGTCTTATGCGTATATATCGACTGAAAAGGATTTTGATTCCATGCCAGATGAAATCTATATCCTATTAGTTAGCGATCAAGAAGAGAGTGTATACGCTCATGAATGCCCATTTGATACAATTCTTATCACTGGTGAAGATAATATTAATGTGTTAGGAAGATATTGTGCAGATCAAATTATTGGTGACGATTGTCTGTTGCATTATCGCAAATATGTTAAAGACAAGACAGTAGTTGGAAGGGTGTGTATGGCATATCTTAGTCAAGAAAAGAATAAGGTATTCTATCACAGTAACCCTTACTTCGATGTGGAGTCTGTTTCTAACGATGAAGAATTCTTGAAAATAACAATGCTACCATTTTAATTCGTAAAGTGGGTTCACAATTTAACGTTAATAACGTTAAATTGTATGTAGATATGTTTCCGCAAACGACCAGTTTGATATGACATTCATGCAGTCGTGCCTAGCCATATAGAGACAATAGTGGCACTACATCGGACAGATTTGTAAGAATCCTTGATTTGCGCGAAAGAAATTTCTGATGGAGTAAACGTTTCTGTGGTATTGGAATGCGGCTTCGGAAACATATCAAAGGAAAAGTGATTTTTTTATCATTCAACAGAATAAAAGAAACATGAAAGACCGTTTATTTTCAAGAAAAATTGAAAGTGAGTGGTCTTTTTTATACATCTAAAACGGATTTTTATTAAGACGTTTTGAAGGGATGATTCGATGTGTCGAAAAAGAAACAATGGAATGGGTTTGCTTATATTCGAGATTAATAAAAAATATTCAATAATAAAAAGATGATGAGGTATGGTTTTTGTGAGTGCTTGAGAAACTCAAATACTGAACATTGAAAATATCAACCTTTTGGTTTATAATATGTCTAACATTACTAGGTTCTTAGAGTATAAGTTTCAATAGATAAGGTGGAATTAATGAGCACATCAAATTTAATTAAAAACTTATGTAAAGAAAAAGGCATTAGTGTTGCAGAATTGGCTCGTAGAATTGGTCAGACACCGCAGAACTTCAACAAAAAATTAAAGCGAGAAACTGTGAGTACAGAAGAACTTATGGAAATAGCTGAAGTACTGGGAGTTGTATTTGAGCAGTCTTATATTCTTGAAAACGGAGAAAAACTAACTATTACAAGTGAGTCCTAATAAATGGACATATGGTTTTGTATTATAAGCATAGATTGCAGAAGCTTTCTGCAATTATAGACACCAGATGAAAGGAGAGCTGTGGTAGTTTTTGAAACAGATATCACACAAGCTGATTATGCGTAACATAAATGAGTTAATAGGAATAATAAACGGCATTAGCTACGATGGTATTATCAACAAACTTGAGGTAGCAAGATTATCTTCATGGGTAAAAAAGAACAGAAACTTATCTTACGAACATAAGCAAGCTCACTTAATTTCGCTGGTAGAACAAGTTCTTGAAGATGGAATAATCACAGACGAAGAACGAAAAATGCTTTTAGAAAATAGTAGTCAGTATACAGCTTTTGAAACTGATTCCATCGCTAAGGTTTATGAGCTTAATGGAATCATTGAAGGTATTATTTGTGACAATGAAATTAACGAAAAAGAAGTATGTCGCTTGCAGGATTGGATGAGAACAAATGAATCTTTTATTCGTTATCATAAACCATCTAAAACTATCTGTGAAAAAATCGATCAGATACTTGAAGATGGTATTGTTACTCAGGAGGAACAAAAATCACTTCTAGAAATGCTGAAAAAGAGATTAAACGATGCTCAGATAGAAACAAAAATAGGATACTTAAAAAACTGTGTCAAAGAAAGGAAAAATCTCGGCATTGATTTGATTGATTTATTGGATAATGCTGATGCAATAGATATTATTCATAGTCGTGCAGAGAGTCAACTGGGAAGTACGTTAAATTCGTATTCAGGTACTTATGTCCGCGATCCGGAAATTGTATTCGTATCTCTTGTTTTGATTGGTATGCTTTATTATGATGGGGCTTTTTATGAATCGGTAAGAAAAACTTACAAGAGTTTGTATCAGCGTTATTCGGAGCAAAAGGTAGAAGGTCTTATTCGAACATTATTAAATAATTACAGAACAAAGGATGATGCAACAGGCACAAAGACTCGTATTATCAATGTGGTATTAGCGGGATCTATTGTACCAAGCTATTATCTGGGATCATTCTTTGAATTTATCTATGACATATATAAGTTGAATTTTGATAGTAACTTACCTGATGATTTATATGGCGAGTTTCAGTTTGTTTATGACGGATTGCAGAATGTGATGCGTTCTGAAAGTGACGAAGTTCAAGTTAATGTAACTAAGAAAACATATAAATTGATTAAATCAACAAAGCAGCTGATTACTAATCCTATATATAACGATGCTGTTATTAAGCTTAGTATCATTGTTGTTAGGCTTATTGATAAATATATTTGGGGCAAGGATAATGTCATTTACAATCCATATTTAAAAAGAGGATATCAAGAATGGCTTTCAACAATCAATAGAGAGAAAGAGTATGGAAATCGCAGTAAAGTCGAACAATTGAGATCACGCTGGGAACCAGAATTTGTTTTGACTCGAAACACAATTTGTTTAGTTCCACCGACTCATCGTGTGAAAGCTACATATGATTATCGAGCTATCCGAATCATTGTTAAGAAAGAGGAAAAGGTTATTTATGATGATTATGTAGAAGATATTCGTGAGATTATTGGTGGATATCAGATAAAGAATCATGCAATTGAACTCCCTAATCCTCTTGGAAGAATTAATTATCAGCTGGTTGCAGGAAATGAAATAATTTATGATAGCAAAACCAGACTGCACCGTAACTTTATTGTGTTTGATGAGAGAGGACAAGAACTGGCAAATAATAAAGATTATTCTGGAACAGCTGTTTTTTGTACAAAGAGTAAGGTTGATAAGTTGCATTTATATTTTTCGGGAGAGGCATATTGTCTATCCTCATATATTGCACACTTGGGAGATGCTATCCTTATAGAAGATAAAGTGTTCAATTTTTCAGAGATGATCCGTCCTGGTGTGTTTGGCGAAAAGCATGAGGGATATTTCGTTGCACAGGATGATTGTAAATTTGAAGTATTTAAAGATGAGGTAATCCTTGTATTTGAAAGTGAGTTTACGGACAGTGGTTTTGAAATACAAATAAATCAGCGTTCATATAAGATTGATGCTTTTGAATATTCTACAGTTGAAAGAAAAGGTGTTAATAAGTATTCTCTAAAACTTGGATGTTTAGGCTCTGGAATTTATCAGCTAAGAGTGAATGCGTTACATTCGGGAAAAAGAATTAGTGTGCTGCGCACTCAATTTGCCATAGATAAAAAACTATATGTTGAGCAGGTTGAAAACAATAATGATTCGTATATTGTTTCTGTAGATTCTGATTTGATGCCAGAACCAATTTTTGATGAGATAAGTGTTCAGGATTTTAGAGAAGATTGGATTAAGTTTAATTGGAATAATCAGGAGTATATTTATTATGTTCCTTTCCGATTCCCGTTATACAGGATTGATAATGGTGCCTGGAAGCCATTCTCACAAGAAATTTGGATCGGTGATATTACTCAGGAAAGTTCAATTGATTTGTATGGATGCAAATATGACAAAATATGCTTGCTAACCAGTACCGGTCAAATTATTGAAGAAGCACCTGGACTTAAGACGGAAGGAGTATTTAGCAGGTTTTCTGCAGGATTTTTACTGTCATATAAGTCGCATTATGATTATGTAGGGATTTCTTTACTTGCAGAAGATCGTTACCAGGATGGAATTTTGTGTTATAACAAATGCATTCTTGACGAGGCTAAAACAACGGTTATTTATAGTCATGAAGATAAGGCGATAGTTGTTACACCATACTTTTATGGGCAAGGGAATATTAGATTCAAAGTAATCGATGATGTGAATAATGTCATATACACAAGTTTTGCTTTGGACAAGGACGTTCCAGAATATGTATATGATTTATCGTCTTTTATAAATTATAAAGTGATTTTCTTTGAGAAAGAGAGAGGACTATCACTCAAAAAAGAACGTATTTTAAAGGAATTTCCAATCGTCTTTTATGCGAGAGAAGATTTCATAGGAAAATCCTTCAAAATCAAGGAGGTTTACTTTGATCAGTTTGTCAGAGGAGAGTTCCTAAGAAAGAAACATTACTTTAATACAACGTATGTTTATTTTAAAGAAATGATAAGTGGAAATGAATATATAGGTGAAGTATATGTAAGAACATATCATGGTGCTTTTATGTTGGATAATATAAATCCCGTTGATATTGAAATATGTAGCGATGTTATAGACGGGATGATAGAATTGTCCATTACTAAGGATGGCGACGGGCTGTTACTTGATTTCGAACATCATGGAATTATGAATTCAATGGATGACGACAAAGCTGTTGATATCTTTTCTTACAATATCGATATGAAGGGAGTTGAATCAGTGTGAGCAAGAGAAATCCTATTGAACGATCTCAATATATAAATAATCAGTATAAAGAATATCTCAGGTCTTCCTTTGAATTTAAAACTCCAAAGTTGCAAAAATTGTTTGAGCAACAATTGGAAGTTGAAGATTTATTTAAGGGACCCTATGTCGATTTAAATTTGCCATTTCAAAGAGGAATGTCCTTGGATGAAATGATTGCAGATGGTGCGGTATGTAAATCATTTCATAGATTGGGAGATATGAATTTCGAGAGACCTTTATATTCTCATCAGGAAGAGAGTATTAGGCATATTTGCTCTGGTCGAAGCGCAATTATTACAACGGGTACAGGATCAGGAAAGACAGAGAGTTTCTTATATCCAATCTTAAATGAATTGATGTCAGATGTAGAAAATGGTAATAGGGAAGTTGGTGTTAGGGCAATATTTTTATATCCAATGAACGCTCTAGTAAACGATCAGATTGATCGTGTAAGAAAGATACTTACACAATGTCCTGAAATTACATATGGATTCTTTACAGGCGAAACGAAAGAAAGCATTCCGAAGGACTATCGTGAGAAATATGGCGCAGAGAACGATACCTTTATCCCTGAGAATGAATTGGTTTCGAGGGAAGAGATCAGAAAGAACCCGCCACATTTGTTGTTCACTAATTATTCCATGTTGGAATATTTACTGATCAGACCAAATGATTATTCGATCTTTGCACCGGAGAGGCTAAACAATTGGAAGTTTGTTGTTCTTGATGAGGCACATTCATATTATGGTTCATTGGGAATCGAATTATCTTTGTTAATGCGTAGATTGACTGGATTAGCACCAAAGAAACCGCGCTTCATTCTAACCAGTGCTACGTTGGGAGAACAAGGTAAATCCGAAAGTGAAATTGTAAATTTTGCAAGAAGCCTTACTTCTGCAAGTTTTGATATTCAAGACATAATTTTTTCTAAAAGAATTACACTTTCTAATTCTAAGCTAAGTTATACGATTGCTGGAGAAGATTATTCTGAGATAAAGAAAGCGAAGCATGATATACAGACGGTTAGAACCATTGGAAATAAATACAAAAACATAGATTCAATGGAATTGAAGAGTTACCTATATGAATTGTTTGTAGGCGACAGAAACGTGTTTCATCTATATGAAGTATTAAAAGATGGTAGTAAGAGTTTCAAAAGTATTCTTGCTAACTTTAATAATCAAATAATGTCTGAACAGTTGATAGATTTGATTGATCTCATCAATATGGCAGAAAAGGACGGGATAGGTATTTTCGATTTGAAATACCATTCTTTCGTGCGCCCATTAGCTGGTGCATATGTCACTCTTGGAGATGATCCACAATTAAGTCTTACTAAAACTAATATGATTGGGGAGTTAAAGGCTTTCGAAGCTGGTAACTGTAGATATTGTAATTCACCATACATAATCGGAAAGATTCAGCGTAATGAAGCCGATGGGCTTGAATATCTGTATCAGAACAAGGAAGTTGATATTTACGAAAATTATGGAAATAACGAATTTGTAAGCATCGACTATTTCTTAATGAGCAATGAATTTAATGAAGAGGAAGTTGACCATGATATACTTGAAGAATATAAGGTTTGTGCAAAGTGTGGTGCGATTTATGCCGCAGGAAATTTAAATGCACGCAGATGTAATTGTGGAGACAGCTTTCAACATTCGATATTTAAAGTCCTTCAATCAAAGAAGGATGGAGAAGAAACGGCGTTCAATAATATAAATCAGTGTCCTTGCTGCGGTCACAAAGCAAGAGCCGGTGTTGTTAAGAGTTTGAATGTAGGTAAGGATGAGGGAACAGCATTACTTGCTCAGATTTTATATGAAGCAATTGATGATGGCACAGAGACTAAGAAGAAAATTAGTAAAATTTCCTTAAAGAGAAAAGAAAACATTCAATCAGAAATAGAGACATCAAATGTAAAACAATTTTTAGCATTTTCCGATAGTCGTCAACAAGCAAGCTTTTCAGCGGCTTTCTTGGATTCTAACCAAGTTAGAATGTTGCAGAAAAGACTGATTTGGAAGGTAATAGAAGATAATCAATATAGAAATATTTCTGTAGATCAGCTTGCTGCAACTCTTTCGGGAATGATTAAAGAGGGTAATTTATTTCAAAATGATTTAAGTGCTCATAAAAATGCTTGGATTACAATACTTGTCGATTTGCTAAAGGTTGATGGTTCGAACGACGGTGAAGGTTTGGGGTTATATTTCTTTGATGTAGATATAACTGACATAATGTCTCAAATTGACGAAGAGGACGTTGAAGCTGAATTTGGAGAATATAACATTACTAAGAAGGATCTGGAAACAATTATGCAGGTTGTATTTGGTGTGTTCAAAGTTACACCTGCTATAAATTCGATCAAATCAACATTAACTCCAGATGAAAAGATGGAAGCTTTGGAATATAGAAGATTTGATAACTATGTAATGTTTAATTGCCCTAAGACAATAAATGGTGTTAGAAGTTTTTTACCTGTAAAAGGAAAGGATAATATGGTTGTTCGTTATGTTCAGAAGGTTTGTGAATGCGACGAAGAATCAGCAAAAGCATTATTGGAGGTTGTTTTTAATAACTTGGCGGTTGCGGGTGAATTGTTTAAGAAGCATGAAACGAAGGAATGCTATCAAATTGAGGCGAGTAAGTATGTAGTCAAGAATTATAAAACCTCAAAATATTATATTTGCTCTAAATGCGGTCGCTTGACTCCATATAATGTCCACAACAAATGTGTTCAGGATAAATGCGACGGTATCTTGAGCGAAGTAGATCCGGATAAGGCACTTGCATCAAATTATTATAGAAGACAATATAAAACAAAGAAAATCGAGAGTATCGTTGTAAAGGAACATACTGCTCAGCTTGATCGCAAGAAGGCAAAACAATATCAGCAAGATTTCAAAAATAAAAAAATCAACATCTTAAGCTGTTCAACAACTTTTGAGATGGGGATTGATATTGGTGATCTTGAAACAGTATTTATGCGTAATGTGCCGCCTTCACCTGCAAATTATGTTCAGCGTGCAGGACGTGCAGGTCGTAGAAAAGATAGTGCGGCATATATTTTGACTTATTGTGGAACGGGCTCTCACGATTATACATACTTTTGCAGTCCAGAAAAGATGATTTCAGGCGTTATAAAGCCACCTTATTTTAATGTAGTAAATCACAAGATAATCGTTCGTCATCTGATGGCTACGTGTTTAGGTTTCTTTTTTAGACAGCATCCAGATTATTTCACCAGCATTGATGAATTAGTCTTTGGGAATGCGTTAGAGGAGTTTAAAAACTATATTTCGAGTCATCCGAGTGATTTGAATATCTACGTCAACGAGAAAATACTGCCTGGTGATACATATCGAGCTTATCATAACTTTAAGTGGTTTGATGAAATTGAAGGAAATGATGAAAAGATGGAGCATTTTGTTTCAACGATTAAATCTATTGCAGAAGAATACGAAAAAGCAAAGAAAGAAGCGATAACAGAAGAAAATTATAAAGAAGCGGATTATTACCAGAGACAGATTGAGAATTTACATAAGGAAAAGGTAATTGATTCACTTTCAAAGTACTGCGTCATTCCTAAATATGGGTTCCCGGTGGATGTTGTTGAATTACAAATATATAAAGAAGGCATTATGGATAACAGCTATGATTTGAGTCGCGATTTAAAAATAGCGATCTCAGAATATGCACCGGACTCAGAAATCATTGTTGATGGTAAGAAGTATACTTCTAAGTATATATCTCTACCTAAAACAGGAGAGTATCCACGTAACTATTTCTGCACTTGTCCTAACTGTAAAAAGATAAATGTATCTGTAAGTACAAGAACAGGAAATGAGTGTAAGTATTGTGGTGAGCCTCTTGGTGCAGTTGTACAAGAATTTTATATTGAACCGATAAATGGATTTAAAACTGGTATTACGAAAGAAAGTACTCGTGCTAAGCCAAAGAGATCTTATGCCGGCGAAGTATCATATCTTGGTGGTGGTATAAAGGATGAGAATATTGTTTCTTTATCAAATGCTATTACCATTGAGACAAGCATCAATGATGAGCTTCTTGTAATGAATAAATCGTCATTCAATATGTGCCCGATATGTGGATACAGTGACATTGTTAAAGGAAAAGTGATAACACCTACTTCTTTAAAGAAGCATAAGAATTACAGACAGTTTGACTGTTCATGTGAAGAGCTTACTCAAGTTAGGCTTGGGCATAGATTCCAAACAGATGTAGCACGATTTATAATTCCTATGTTAGGTTCCTTTACAAAGGAAGATTATGCGATTGCGTTGTCATTTATGTATGCATTTCTTGAAGGAATAAGTATTGGTCTTGGTATTGAAAGAAATGATATAGATGGTGTTCTTGAACTGAATCTTGAACAGCATAGCTACGATATTTTGATCTACGACAATGTCCCAGGCGGAGCAGGTCATGTTAAGCGATTAGTTGAAAAGAATGCTGTAATTACATCGTTAAACGCAGCGTATGTTAAAGTGTCCCAGCAGTGTTGTGATGAAAACACTTCTTGTTATAACTGTCTTAGAAACTATTACAATCAGACAAATCACAGCAAGCTGAAACGTAAATATGCTCGTGATTTCATTGAAAGTTTATTGAGACAAATAGGTGTTAGGCCTTAAAAAATAGTTTTATAAGAATAGGGATATGTGTTTTGGAACAGGAGATAAGAACTATCATTGATAGATAAGTACAATGTGAAGAAATGAATGGCTTGTCAAAGAAAAATTATCAGAACTCATTAATATTTAACGATAACTTTTCAATCGTTAAAAATGTAGTAGAAAGGGTGAGAAATTATGTGGTGGTGTCCAGATTGCGACAAGGTATATTATGAATCTCGTCCATGCCATGAATGTGGTGGCTACTTACAGTGGGCTGGCGAAGTTTGGAAATGTTCTAATTGTGACTATTCAGAAGAAGGCTAAAACAGAAAAGCTCTCCATCACCGGATTTGTTCCAGTGGTGAAGAGGCTTTTTTTGATGAAAAAATGCTACTTTTTTGAGCTGTCTGTAATTTGTTCTAACATACCGATACTTTCAATAAAATCCTTTTCGACTGGAGAGAGTGTATCATCCAGTCGATTCTTATATTTATCATATTCCGCATGAGCTTTTTCGATAGCCTGTTTATGGCTGATGCGACCGCTGCTGGTAAGAATATCACGTCGTGTCATTTTCAGATAATCGTCAATGGTTTCCAGCCAGTCTTTCATATACATTGGTTCTTTGTTAAGGGCGTGTACCTCAGCAATATCAAGGTAGGCGGTGACAATCTTATTGAGAGCATCAAGCTCCTGTTCAGTAAGATAGTTCTTTGCTACTTCTACATCAGAACGACGGATTTCGTTATGTTCCCACGAGGTAAGCCCCATATTTTCTTTTTCTGCATCGGCACGCTCATAGATTACTTCTGCAGCGGTATGCTTGTGGGCAGCCCAGTGCATTTTATTTTGAACCTGTTTGAAGAACAGGACAGAGTTTTCAGTATGTGGATCATAATCAATACTGGTTGCATAGATTTCCAGAACTTTTCTCCAAAATACTTTTTCTGATGAGCGGATGTCTCTGATACGGGCAAGCAATTCATCAAAGTAATTGCCACCGCCAAGTCTTTTCAGTCGGTCATCATCTAAGGCAAATCCTTTTTTCATATATTCCTTTAATATTTCCATAGCCCAGATACGGAACTGTGTACCACGACGGGATTTCACTCGGTAACCGACAGAGATAATGACGTCAAGGTTATAGTAATCTACCTGATATGTTTTTCCGTCAGAGGCAGTTGTTGCAAATTTTGCAACAACTGAATTTCGTTGTAATTCACCTTCTTCAAATATGTTTTTGATATGCCTTGAGATAGTAGATTTATCTCTTTGAAAAAGCTCTGCCATTTGGTCTAGTGACAGCCATACAGTATCTTCATCAAAGGTAGTTTCTATCTTGGTTAAGCCATCTTCAGTTGTGTACATAATTATGCTTGAATTTCTCATACAATCAGTCCTCCGGTGCTGGTGTATTATTTTTCTTCGCCCTGCTCTTATATACATTGTACTGATTCTTGCATTGTGGAGAGCAGAATTCCATGTTTGATCTTGTGGCAGCAAATGCCTTGCCGCAGTGTTTACATACCTTCAGGCTGGAATCGTCATCAGTCAGCATAAAGGAAAACATCATCTGTATGCATAACAATAAGGAGTTGAAATCCCAAACTAAGGTAGGGCGTTCACGCAGTTCAATGTGATAGGTGGGAGCTACACCACCAAATGCAGCCATTCCTTGCCGATAGAGGCTTCGTTCGTTTTCATCCAGCTTGTCATAGTCTTGATAATACAAAAAGCTTGAGAAAAAGGTAAATGCCCAGTCACGGAATACTTCAATCAGCCAGTCATAGGATTCGGCATATTCTCTTTGGAAGCTCATCATCACTGCCTGTGGCTTGTTTTTCATTGTCATAATAAGTGCCATCATTTCCGGGTTGTCTGTATTCCAACAGGATTCGCTGCCTTTTTTACGGAAATCAATCTTATCGAAAGGGAAGAAGCAGGACAGATATCTTTCCGTCGAAATATTTTCTTCTTTGATGAAATGATTTTTCGGCAGATAGACTGCTTCATATGTAATAAAGTCCGGTGTGGTGGGAAGTGCTGTCATAAGTCCCAGCATACCGGACTCGGACACAAAGCCCATAATGGCTTCTTTTAATTCTGATTCGCTTGCCTTGTTCATGGCGGTAGTACCGATATTGATTGCGGTCAGCACCAGCTTTTCATAATCCTTGATAGGATTGTAGATGGATGGCTTGGCATCGGCTGCAGGGGTAATATAACATTTCCCATCTGCAGAGGTTCGCCATTCATATTTATTATATCGTACCCAGTTTGAACTGGAGTTCTGAAAGAGATCCTTCATTGTAATTCCTTTCTCTGTAAAAACTATTACTATAATAACATGTTTGAATGCATTTTCAAACAGCTTTTTCATCATTTGCATTATTTTTATTGTTGTTCTTCTTGATGATTTTTTCTTGTTCTGGTTCCAGCTTTGCCTGTTCCCTTGCAATCTTTCTCGCCATAACCCCAATCTTTTTTAGGAGTGCAAGTTTTTCTTTGTCGAGTTTTTCAAGGGCTGCCGGTAAATCTTTTGCATGTCTGGACAGAAAATCCCGTTCTTCACCAGTAAAAGGAAAATCCTGTCCCTGCCTGTCAGCCAGTACAAGAAGTACTTTCTTTTCAATCTGTCCAAGGACAGTGGAGCGGACACCACGGATATTTCTGTCACTCTGATTACGCAGGGCAGCCAGATGATTAGCTGTAAAATCCCTAAGATATAGGAAGTATATCAGCTCCTTGTGGTCGTCCTTTAAGTCGTAAATAATCTTGGAATAGTCCTCATCGGAAAGAGAATTGTGCATTTCATAAGGGCAGTTAGAAATGATGTCTATAAAGTCTCCCTTCATAAGCTGTCGCCAGTAAGCATGATTGATAGGAGCCGGGACAATAATGGCAAGAGGTGCCACATCCTTCTTGCTGTCTATGTTTTCCCTGCCTATTTCGTGGTAGCGTTCTTTTCGTTCCCGGTTGTCATCCAGATGATCCCATTCCTTTATCACTTCCTCAAAATCTGAAACAGTACGGGCACTGTCCTCTAGTCGCTTTAAAGCAATGGCACGAAGCTCCCTTTTTAACATGGTTTTATTTGAGTGCTCGTCTTCCGGCTGAAAGTCATCATCCTTTATGGGATGCAGTTCCTGATCCAAATCCATTTCATTAAAATGCTCTAATTCAATTTGTAATTCTTGCCGGGATGCTTCATAGGAAATATACTCCTCTATTGAGGTTGCACCATCTTCGTTATCGAAGCCATGCTCGTACTCCCAGAAGTCTAGTAATTCCTGATGTTTTGTAGGGGTCATTTATCTGTAATACCTGCCTTATTCAAAATAATTAAAGTTCATTATTCACAAAATAGCTTCTGCAAAGTTTTCTTTTTCAAGAAATCTGTTTTTTCAAAAACACTTCCGCAAAACCACTTCTAAATCTCCTATAAGTGAGAGAGTAATCTTTTTAAATATAAAAATATTACTTCAAACATTAAAAGTGAAATGATTCATACAATCAGTATAGCACAAAACAAACGTATGTTCTACAATTATTTAATAAAAATCGAATATTTGTTTGCTGATGCTGGCGGAGTAGCTGTGAATAGCAATTGCTAGTGTATGTAAGATTGGTTGTTTGTAATTCGAGAAAAACAGTATTTTGAGAGGAGGTTTTGCTATGGAGTGGTATCAGATGGATGCTGGAAAGTGTCTGGAATTCAGCAAGAAAATGGCGGTGCTTAGAAAACTGGTTCGCCTTGGGATGATTTCGGAAAATGAATATATTCGGGCAAAGAATAGGATTATGAGTTCATATCACATTCTGGAGTTGGAATATTTCAAGACCGGTACAGGAAAAAGGGTTGCTTAGACAATCGCTTGTATACGTTCGTTCATATTTTCATTTTTAAGTAAGCTTGGTGCTAAGAGGAACACGAAGCAAAGATTTCAATTTAAGGAGGATTTTATTATGGCAGAAGTAGAAGTAATTAAGGCAGTGGATGGGCCAATTCTTCGTAAGAGGGATTATGAGGGCAATCCGGTTGTTATCACAAGACAGAGAGTTGTAATGCCATCATAGTTCTTAACAAACAACACCTCTGATTTCGTCTAAGGTTTCAATGTTGTTTTTTCTCATATATTTCGTTAAATCTGCTATGATTTCTGGCATTACAAATGGATTATTAAAGTTTGCGGTTCCTATTGCAACACCAGTAGCTCCAGCCATGATAAATTCCAAAACATCGTTTATGGTAGAAATACCTCCCATACCGATTACGGGGATTTTTACTGTATGACAAACTTGATAAACCATTCTTAATGCAATTGGTTTTATTGCCGGACCGGATAATCCCCCTGTTTTATTAGCGACACAAAATTTTCTCTTTTGCACATCTATTCTCATACCGGTAATAGTGTTGATTAAGGAGATAGAATCTGCGCCACCTGTTTCAGCCGCTTTTGCTATTTCTGTTATGTCAGTAACATTTGGAGTCAATTTCATAGAAATAGGCTTTTTCGTAATTTTTTTTATTTCGCCGGTAATATATTCCACCATCTTTGGTTCTTGTCCGAATGCAATTCCACCATGTTCCACATTTGGACATGAAATATTAATTTCAAGCATATCAACAACTGTTTCAGATAATCGTTCTACAACTTTTAAATAATCAGATACCGAATTGCCACACACATTAACAATTATCTTTGTATCAAATTTTTGAAGAAATGGTATGTCACGTTTTATAAATACGTCAATTCCGGGATTTTGTAATCCGACAGCGTTTATCATTCCACTGCTTGTTTCCATGATTCTGGGGGCTGGATTTCCTTCCCACGGAGATAGTGAAATTCCTTTTGTTACTACTGCGCCTAGTTGGTTCAAATCTACAAATTCACTATACTCTTGTCCTGAGCCAAATGTTCCAGATGCAGGCATTATCGGATTTTTAAATGTAATTCCCGCAATGTTGATGGATGTGTTAATTGTTGTCACCGCCTTTCTTGTTTCAAATTATAGCAAGCATATCAAAATTGAAAAGTACTGTCTTTTTTTGTTTATAGTACGAAAAATAATACTAAGTACAAAAAAGAGTAGTACATTGAAAAAATAATAAAAAGATAATATAATGCCGTTAAAGGAGGAATTTTATGAGTAATATGAAATCACCACTTCCTCAATGTGCGTCAATGGTTCGGGTTCAAAATATTTTAAGCGGAAAGTGGAAAATAACAATTTTATGGTATATTGCAGAATATGAGATACAAAGATTCGGGGAACTTCGACGAAGATTAGGCGATATTACACAATCCACACTAACGAAACAACTTCGAGAGTTAGAGCAAGATGGATTTATTTCACGATATGTTTATCAGGAAGTTCCGCCTAAGGTAGAATATTCTTTAACCGATTTAGGAAAAAGTTTTGTACCAATTCTTAAAGATATGAAAAAATGGAGTGATTTACACTTAATGTAAAGATGTTTCAATTATTAACAGTATATAAATTGGTTTTATTTTTTTATTTAGGTTTTGGAATCATAAGTTTGATTTAATGACGATATTGCAAAAAAACATGACACACAGTTGGCGTGTTTGCAATGTTATAATAAGGCAGGAAGTGAAAAATAGTATGAAGCTAGATAGGCTTATAGGAATCGGATTATTTAAGGAGGATGAATTATGCCAAGACCTAAAAATAAGGAGGAATTAATAACAGCAGCAAATACAAATTATGCCAAGTTACTTGAAATGATTGAAAATAGAACGGATGCAGAAAAAGAGAGAGCGTATGATTTTAGCTCTGATAATAAGAGAAAAGAGGCACACTGGAAGCGTGACAAGAATCTTCGTGATGTTCTGATGCACTTGAATGAATGGCATTTGTTGTTGCTGGAATGGATTAAGAATCGGGAGAATGGAAGCAATAAACCGTTTTTGATGGAAGGTTATAACTGGAAAACTTATGGTGCTATGAATATTGTTTTCTATAATCGCTGCCAGAATATTTCAGAAGAAGAGGCGCTTAAAAGATTTAAGGATTCCCACAGAAGGGTAATGGAAGCATTAAATACTTTTTCACAGGAAGAATTATTCACCAATACCTACTATCCATGGATAGGTGGAAGTTGTATTGGGAGTTATTTTATCAGCAACACAAGCAGTCATTATGACTGGGCTATCAAGAAAATGAAGTTGCACAAGAAAAACTGTATGAAAGAGTGAGGAAGGATAAAAAATGGTATAAGACTTATTATAACAAAACAATATTTGAATCATAAAAAATGCTTATCTTATTGTATGTACAATTGTATGTACAAAGATAAGCATTTTTAATGTAATAGGAAATTGCGTTCTATTACATTAAAAACTTTCCGCTAAGGAAGCGCACATCGCAGAGATGAAATTAGTCATAAATGACACCGCTCGGGCGAGAAAGAGTCCGAGGAGCGGACTCTTTGTGCTTTAAATAATGAAAGTGCACTTATTTTCGACCAAAGTGGATAGAATTCAATTTAATGAATGTTATAATTCGTTAGGTAAGCCTAACTGGATTTTAGGTTCAAAATAAAATATTTCAATAAGGGATTATAAGGAGGAAGTTGTGAAGAAATTAGATGAAAAAACATCAAAGAAGAGTACCATCTCCTGGTTAATTGAATTTGCAGGAGAAAAAAAGCTTCATTACATCTTATCAGTAATATTTGCTGTATTGGGTGTGCTGGCAAGCTTGATTCCCTATATAATTATGGGAACAATGATTTCACAATTAATGAAAGGGAATACAGAATGGAGTTATTACCTCAATTTAATGGTGGTAATTATAATCGCATGGGTATGCCGTGTGCTTCTTCATGCAGTATCTACGACATTTTCACATGTAGCAACATTTCAGGTCTTAGGCTCTATGCGAAAGAGAGTATGTGAAAAGTTAGTTCGCATGCCGTTAGGGGCAATCAAAGATATGCAGTCAGGATCACTTAAAAATATTTTGGTAGAAAGAATTGACAGTATAGAAACAATTCTTGCCCATATCGTGCCTGAGTTTACAGCAAATCTTATGGCACCAATTTGTTTATTCATATATATGCTTAGGATTGATTGGAGAATGGCATTGCTTTCATTAGTTACGATACCGCTTGGAATGATAGCATTTATGGGAATGATGTCAGGCAATGAAGAAAATCAGAAAAATGCTATAACCAAAACAAAAATTTTAAATGATACTGCGGTTGAATATATAAATGGTATAGAAGTAATTAAAGCCTTCGGAAAATCCAAAAGCTCATATGAGAAGTTTGTAATTGCTGCTAAGGAAGGTGCGGCATGCTACATAAACTGGATGAAAAGATGCAATATTTATATGAGTCTTTCTATGGCTATTTTGCCATCAACGTTAGTAACAGTTTTGCCATTTGGTGCAATGTTTGTAAAAAATGGAAGTTTAATGGCAAGTGATTTTATTATGTTGATTCTTCTTTCTATGGGGTTGATTACACCATTAATTACAATAAGTACATATATGGATGACCTTAATAAAATGAATCTTATAGTAAGTGAAGTGACAAATATTCTTGAAGCAAAAGAGTTAGATAGACCGGAGAAGACCGTAAAACGTCCGGAAAGCTTTGATATAACGCTTCAAGATGTTCGATTTGCTTATAAGGAAAAGGAAGTGCTTCATGGTATTAATATGGAGATTCCGGAAGCAAAGGTAACTGCTTTTGTTGGACCAAGTGGAAGCGGTAAATCTACAGTAGCAAAGCTGATTGCTAGTCTTTGGGATATTGCGGAAGGTCAGATTAAAATTGGCGGAGTTGACATTAAGAATATTGCAACTGAAGATTATAACAGAATGATTGCATATGTATCACAGGATAATTATTTGTTTAATGAAACCGTTATGGATAATATTAGAATGGGTAACCTTAATGCAACAGATGAACAGGTGATTGAAGTTGCAAAGGCAAGTGGTTGTCATGAATTTATAGAAGGTTTGGAAAATGGCTATCATACAATAGTGGGCGATGGTGGAGGACATTTGTCTGGTGGAGAACGTCAGCGTATTTCCATTGCACGAGCAATGTTAAAGAATGCACCAATTATTATTCTTGATGAAGCAACGGCTTATACTGATCCGGAAAATGAAGCAATTATTCAGGATTCTGTTGCGAAACTTGTTCAAGGTAAAACGTTGATAGTGATTGCACATCGTCTTTCTACAATTATGGATTCTGATAAAATTTATGTTATTAAAAATGGAAAAGTGGATTCTATGGGAACGCATGAACAGTTGCTTGCTCAGAATGGACTTTATGCGTCTATGTGGAATGCACATATAGCGGTAAAGGATGAAAAAGAGGAAGGAGGCAGTGAAAATGTTTAGAGCATTAAAGAAGTTTTTTGAGTTTTCGGGACCTGTAAATAAGAAAAAATTTTATGGTGCAATTATTTTGGGTGTAATAAAAACAATGGTTGAAGTAACCAAAGTGGCTGCTATTGGAATTTTGCTTCACCAGATGCTGAATGATGGAATAACAACAGCAGGAATTTGGGCAAGTTTTCTCATAATAGTAGTAGGTATTATTTTACAGACACTAATCAGTAATAAAACAACAATGCTTCAAACAGAAGGTGGATACGAGACTTGCGCAAATAAACGTATCGAAATAGCAGAACATATGAGATATCTGCCGATGGGATATTTTAATGCCAACAATTTAGGAAACATTACATCAGTTGCCACCAATACAATGGAGGGATTGGCAGATATAGCAACAAGAGTTGTTATGATGTGTACCCAGGGAATGATAACCACAGGTGTTATTACAGCATTTATAATTGTATATGATTACAGAGTAGGGTTAGCTACAGTGATTGGAGTAATCCTGTTTTATATCGTCAATATGATGCTTCAAAAGAGTTCAAAGAGTATTGCAGCAGAGAAAAATGAAGTGGATACAAATTTGGTTGGGCAGGTTATTGAGTATGTTCAAAACATTACAGAAGTTAAGAATTATAATCTTACGGGTATTCGGGCAAAGAAACTTAATACAGCCATTGAAAAAAGCGCAAAAACAAATATAAAGTCGGAATTGTCATTTTTGCCTTTTATAACACTTCAAAATGCTATCAGTAAACTTACAGGTGTTGCAATATGTATGCTTTCAGTATGGTTTTATATTAACGGTACAATGCACATTGAAAAAACAATGTTACTTATGCTGTGTTCCTTTATGATTTATTCTGGACTGGAAGTTGCCGGAGTTTACTCAAGCTTACTTCGTACTGTGTCTATGGGAGTAGATAAAGCCAATGCCATATTAGAAACACCGACCATGAATATTGAAGGCGAAGACATTACACCTGCTAATCATGATATTGATCTTAAGAATGTTGTTTTCTCATATGACCAAAAAAGGGTAATTGATGGAATAAGTATTCATATTCCGGATAAGTCCACAACTGCAATTGTAGGACCAAGTGGTGGAGGAAAGACGACACTTTGTCATTTGATTTCCAGATTTTGGGATGTAGAAAGCGGTCAGGTATTGCTTGGCGGAGTGGATGTCAAGAAATATAGTATGGATAGCCTTATGAAAAATTTTAGTTTTGTATTTCAGAATGTATATTTGTTCAATGATACAATTGCGAACAATATCAGGTTTGGTGCACCGGATACACCGATGGATAAGGTGATTGAAGCAGCTAAAAAGGCATGCTGCCATGATTTTATTATGCAATTACCGGATGGATATGAAACAATAATCGGTGAAGGCGGAGCATCATTGTCAGGAGGAGAAAAGCAAAGAATTTCAATTGCCAGAGCTATTTTAAAAGATGCGCCAATTATCATACTTGATGAGGCAACTGCTAATGTGGATCCGGAAAATGAAAAGGATCTTGTATCTGCCATTGATGAGTTGACAAAAGAAAAGACAATAATTATGATAGCTCACAGACTAAAAACGGTTAGAAATGCAGATAATATTTTGGTAATAGAAAAAGGAAAAATTGTTCAGCAAGGAAATCATAATGAACTTATGAAGCAAGAAGGTATCTATAAGAGATTTATAGATATGCGTGAGCGAGCTGTAAGCTGGAAATTAGCCAGATAAGAAGAATTATTCAGACCTGTTAGAAACACGGTATTCAGAAGGGTAGCTTCCTGTATCTTCCATGAAGATATGGGAAAAACGCCCAGGATTGTTGTATCCTACCATGGATGCAACTTCAATGATTGGAATACTGGTGTTTTTGAGCAGGTCTTTTGCTTTATTTACGCGTACTTCGCGTATGTATTCGGTAACGGTACAATGAAAATATTGCTTGAAAAGAACTTTAAATTTTGTTCTTCCCATATATGTAATTCGGCATAAAGAATCGATGCTAATATTTTCACTGTAATAGTCCTGGATATAATTGGTGGCTCTTTCAAGAGATGCCTTATCAAGTACATAAAGGCTTTTATGCAAGCTTTTTTCATTTAAGTAAGTATCATTCGGGTTTGACATATCATAATTACTCCTTTTGTAAAGAAAGTTAATCATTAGGACAATTTGGTCGAATTCCAATGTGTTTCGTTGATTTTAATATATGCATGGGATATAATTTAAAATAGGGTTAGTTAACACTAACTAAAATAGCATAGATAAGTTATAAAGTCAAATATGGTGATACAATTACAAGCTATTTGAAAACAAAAATTTAATAGAGGCTAGGTTAATAGGAAGGATGGAAGTTATGAAAAAAGTCAGTGCGTTGGTAGTGATATTGGTTTTAATGGTTTCATCATGTATAGGTTGCGGAAAAACAAAGTCTAAAGAAGATTACACAATAAAAATAGGTGTGCTTAGTACAGCAGATAGCATACCTTTATATGTTGCAAGCCAGGAAAAAACTTTTGAAGGAAATGGATGTAAAGTAGAACTTGTAGAATTCGGTAGTGCATCAGATCAGTCAAAAGCGATGGAGGCAGGCGAACTTGACGGCATGATGACCGATATGGTTGTGCAATGCCTTGTGAAAAAAGGAGGTGTTGATCTTAAGACAGTTGCAATTGCACTTGGTGCGGAAGTTACAGAAGGAAAATTTTGCATTGTAGCTTCTCCAAACAGTAAGGTAGATTCTATAGATAATCTTGCCGGAAGTAAAGTTGCAATTTCGGAAGGGACGATGATGGAATTTTTAGTAGATTCCTATTGTGATGAACTTGGAATTGATATTGACAGTATCGAGAAAGTTAGTATACCGAGTCTATCATTACGATATGAAACACTTATGGAAGGGAATGATGTGGATTGTGCAATTTTGCCGGAACCATTAAATGATTATGCTTTGCAAAATGGTGCAAAACTAATTATTGATGATACCACTCTTCAGAATAACTATTCTAATAGTGTGATAGTTTTGCGGGATTCATTTATAAAGGAACAAAATGAATTAGCGCAGGCATTTGTGAAAGGGTATAACGAAGCGATTGATAACATTGAAAATAATCCAGACAAGTACAAAGAGTTAGCACTTGAGGTTGCAAGAGTTCCGGAAGATATGAAAGATATATATGTTCTTCCACACTATACCAAAGGAGCAGTACCAACAGAGGAAACGGTTGATAGAATTGTAGACTGGATGGTGAAAAAAGGATTGCTGACAGAGGGATATTCATACAAAGAGCTTGTTACAGATGAGTTGCAGAACAAGACAAATTGATATTCTGCATTTAAAGGAGAAAATAATAATGCTTGAATTACATGGGATAGAAAAAGAATATGCTCAGGGGAATAATGCATTTACTGCACTTCACAATATTAATTTAGCAGTGCCAACAGGAGAATGTCTTGCAGTAGTGGGAAAAAGTGGGTGTGGAAAGACTACATTATTAAATATTATTGCAGGATTAACAAAGCCCAGCAGAGGGACTGTAATGTATAACAAAAAAAAGATAAGTCAACCTAACCGGGATATAGCGGTTGTGTTTCAACATTATGGACTTTTTCCATGGAAAACGGTAAGGGAAAACTTGAAGCTGCCTCTACAACTTAAACATGAAAAAGAACGATATGGAGAGGTTGAGAATATGCTGGAAAAATTAGAACTTACAGAGCATGCGGATAAGTATGTATGCCAGTTATCTGGTGGACAGAGGCAAAGAGTTGCGATAGGAAGAGCCTTACTTTGCAGAAAAAAAGTTCTTCTTATGGATGAACCGTTTTCTGCATTGGATCCTATCAGTCGGGAAAGGTTACAAAACAATATGCGAAAAATTTTTTCACAGAATAACATTACAGCGGTTGTTGTTACGCACAATATAAGTGAAGCAGTGTATCTTGGAGATAAGATTGCGGTTTTTTCTCGGGAAGGAAAAGAAATTAGAAGAGTATTAGAAAACCCGGTATCAGGTATTGCGGAAAGACAGTCTGAAAAATATCTTTCTGTAAAGTATCAGGTGGAAAAAATAATGGCAGGAGAGAATGATGTTACATAGAAGAAAAGAAATAGTAGCAACGGTATCTATTCTGATGTTATGGGAGATGTGCAGTCATCTTATGAAAAGAGAGTTTCTGCCATGTGCAGTTGCTTCTGTAAGAGAACTATTTAAGCTGATTGCAGATGGAACCCTGATTCAGCATTTTTTGACAAGCTTTTATAGAATTGGTATAGGTACAGTAGCTGGAATGCTTATAGCGGTGCCGGTAGGACTGATTATTGGTCAGAGTCAAAGACTTAATAACTATTTTGGAACCATTCTTAACATATTATATCCGGTACCTAAAGTGGTATTTTTACCAATAATTGTAGTTGCAATGGGAATCGGTGATTTGCCTAAAATTTTTCTTATAGCAGTTGTATTGTTTTTCCAAGTCACCGTAATTGTAAGAGATGCATCGGTCAATATTCCGGCAGAGCTATCAAGATCAATGCATGCGTTAGGTGCAAATAATATGCAATATATGTATCATTTAGTGTTTTTGGGGTGCCTTCCGGATATTATGACTGCATTAAAAGGAACAATAGGTGTCTCAATGGCGATGTTATTTATAACAGAGAATTTTGCATCCACAAGCGGACTTGGATATTATGTTTCGCGATGTATGGATAGCAGAGATTATGAAAAAATGTACGCAGGTATATTGCTTATGATAGCACTTGGCCTGTTCTTATATGGTCTTGTTGAAATGACTGAAAAAAAGGTGTGTAAATGGAAAATACTTGAAAATACTACAAAAACCCAGGAGGAAATGTGATGAAAAGAATACAAACGATATTAGACGCAATTGCAAGAGGAGAAGAATTTTGCATTTATGAGTGCCCGGGAGGGTATCAGTATCTTTTGGAGGTTATAGAAAAGTGTACAGAGTACAATCAGTTAAACCTGCTTACGCAAGGAGAAGAACAGATTAAACTTTTAAAAGGACTTTTTAAGAAAACAGGAGATTTTCTTATGGTTACGCCACCATTTCATTGTACTGTTGGAGGAACGATTGAAGTAGGGGAGAATTTTGAATGCAGTTACAATGTTACCATGCAGGATTTGGGAGGAATAAAAATAGGAGACAATGTTATGATTGGTCCGGATGTGTCTATTAATACATCTGGTCATGCGCTTGAATGGGAAAGAAGAATAGAGGGATGGTCATATGCTAATCCAATTACAATAGGAGACAATGTGTTTATTGGGGCTGGTTCGGTATTATGTGCCGGGGTAAAGAAAGGTTTACATATAGGAAATAATGTAACAATTGGAGCAGGAAGCGTTGTGACAAAAGATATACCGGATAATGTGTTAGCTGCCGGAAATCCATGCAGAGTGATTAGAAAGCTTGGTGGAGAGTAGAAAAAATGAAAATAGTTGCATTTGTGGTTGGCTCGGATGGCGATGTATTCCCCTTTATTGCGCTGGGAAAGGAAATGCAAAAACGAGGCCATATTTTTCAAATTGTTGCGTTTGAATGTTATAGGGAACGAATCGAGAAGCAGGGAATAGTTTATGGAAAATTGCATGGAAACCCGGAAGAAATGATGCAGAAAATGTTATCAGACCAAGAGAAAGGACCGGGAGTTTTGAATGCGATCAAAGAATTGCTTGGAAAATATCCGGAACTATATGAGGATTTTAAAGAACCGTGTCAGTGGGCAGATGTAATCATGTATATGCAGTTCGGTGGATTGGCTTATCATTTTGCAGAAAAACTAAATAAGCCGTGTGTAAGAACATTTGCTCTGCCGTATGATCCTACCAAGTTATATTCGCCACTATTTCCGTTTATAAAACGCAATTCCATCAGATGTAAATACAGTTATGTAATGAGTGATGTCATGATGAATTGGGCATCACTTGCTCTGGTAAATAACTGGAGAAAGAGAATGAAATTAAGAAAATGGCATCTGTTTAGATTTTATAAAAAGATGAATGGAAAACCTATATTAACGTTATATCAATATAGTAATGCTTTGTTTCCGAGAGATAAAACCTGGAAGAAACATATATATGTTACGGGTGAATGGAATATGGAGCAAGAAGATGAGAAAGAGGAACAAATCGATAATAAATTAAAAGAATTTATTATGAGTGGGGAACCACCGTTGTATATCGGATTTGGAAGCATGATTTCTGAACGGGTTCATGAACTTCAGAATAAATTTTTAGAGGCACTTGAAATAACAGGGCAAAGAGCTGTATTTGTATCAGCCTGGACGAAGTTTGATAGAAAAAAGTCCCTGCCTAATGTTTTTTATACAGAGTTTGTGCCGTTTACATGGTTGTTTCATCATGTAAGTGCAGTAATTCATCATGGTGGGGCAGGAACTTTAAGCCTTGCTGTCAGAGCTGGAAAACCTAATCTTATACTAGCCTTTGGAGGAGATCAGTATTTTAGAGGAATGCAGGCGTACGAGGCTGGAGTGGCACCCAAACCAATATACCTTCCAGAAGAAGAAATCACGGTAGATGACTTAGTAAGACAGCTGAGGGAAATAGAGAAAGAAAAGTATAAGGTTGCAGCAGTAAAAGTAGCGGAACAGATGGAAAATGAGCATGGTTGCAGTAGAGCATGCGATATTATTGAAGAATATTTTGGAGCGAAATAATATAATGGAAAATATAGATTATAAAAAAATTATCAGACGTTTTTCTGATGCAGGAATCAGATTATGGGTTGATGGAGAAAAATTAAAATTTTCAGCATCTAAAACAGAAAATGGCACAGGTGGAATGGATGAGGAAAAATTAGCTTTTTTGAAGGCACATAAAAATGAAATAATAGTGGAATTGAAAAAAGATGAGAATCGTTTTCTTTTGACAGATATTCAGTCAGCATACCTTTTGGGGAGAATGGATACTTTTGATTATGGTGGAGTATCCTGTAAAATTTATCTTGAAATAGATTATGAGGAACTGGATAAGGAACGTTGTCAATGGGCTTGGAATAAACTGGTGGAAAGACATGAAATGCTTAGAGCAATCATCTGCGATGACGGTTATCAGGTGATTCCAACAGATACTTCGGAGATAGAAGTTAAATATTATGATTTTACATCAGATATAGAGGGGCTTGCAAAGCTGAGAGAAGAAATGGGTGATAAGGTGTTTCCGATAGGTGGTTGGCCTTATTTTGAAATAGCGTTGTCCAAGCAGAAAGAAAAAACTGTTATGCATATATCCTTTGATTTTCTTATTGCGGATTGGAATAGTATATGGATTCTGATACGCGAATTTGAAGAGTTCTATTTTAATGGTGAAACAAAAAAGAAAGTACCATTAAGTTTTCAGGATTATCTAAGTCTGGAAAATGAGATGATTTCTAAGCCGGAAGGTCTTAGAGATAAGGAATATTGGAAAAAGAGGATAGAAAATCTTCCGCCTAGACCAATGTTACCGGTAAAAGATAAAAGTTGTATTGAAAGTGGATTTGACAGACTTATTTTTGAGTTGCCAAAGAATAAATGGGATAAATTTTGCGAATATGTAAATGCAACTGGTTGCACACCAACAGCAGCAGTTATGACCTGCTATGCATTGTGTCTTGGAAATTGGAGCCAGATAAAGGAGTTTTGTATAAATCTTACCTTGCTTAATAGATTACCTTTAAGTCCGGATGTGTATAGCATAGTGGGTGATTTTACATCGGTTAGTTTACTTGAAGTGAATTTACAAGAAAAAGAAAGCTTTGCAAAATTAACAAAAAGAATCCAATCTCAGATGATGATGGATTTAGACCACAGATTGTTTTCGGGTGTAAAAACAATGCGTGAATACAGTATTGTTCACGGAAAAGACGCATCACTGTTCCCGTATGTGTTTACAGGTTCTATCGGTTTAGTTAATACTGGAAATTTCAAGGGAAAGATATCTGGGTACGGGAAAAGCTCAACTCCACAAGTGTTTATTGATTGCCAGGCAATGGATGGACCGGACGGACTAAGAATTAATTGGGATGTCAGAAGGGGAGTGTTTGATTCCCAATTGCTGGAGTCTATGTTTGAATGTTTCAAAAATCTCCTTGAAAAATTAGCTGATGATAGCCGGATGTGGGAAAAAGAAGAACTTATTCTTGTGCCGTCCAGCCAGCTTGAAGTAAGAAATAAGGTAAATGCAACAGAAAAAATTTTTAATAAGAAAACGTTGTTTGAAATGGTATGGGATGCTATGAATCGAGAGGGCACAAAAGTTGCCGTAATAGATCAAAATGAGAGTATTACATATGGAGAGCTTAAAAACAGAGTGTGTAAGATAGCAGGAAATCTAAAAAGCATGGGCATCAAAAACCAAGATACCGTAGGGGTGTTGGTAGATAAGCAGGTAAATCAGATTTCAGCGGTATTGGCAGTTTTGGCATTAGGGGGAATCTATGTGCCAATTGACAGAGAGCAGCCATATCAGAGAATAAAGGGAATTGTTGATAAAGCAGAGATTAAAGTGTGTATATGCAATGAAAATAAGATTATGGATATGGGAGAGGGGTGTAAGTGTATCCCGGTTTCAGAACTGCTTGAAAGCGGAGAAAATAATTGGGATATTCAAGCATATCAAGGAAAAGGACAAGACATTGCATATATAATTTTTACATCTGGTTCCACTGGAATTCCCAAAGGTGTTCAAATAAGTAATCATGCAGCAGCAAATACAATTTTGGATGTAAATGATAGGTTCAATGTAGGAAAAACAGATAAGGTGCTTGCGCTGTCGAAATTGAATTTTGATTTATCGGTATATGATATATTTGGAATTTTATCTGTTGGTGGTACACTTGTGTTTCCTGATGAAGAACAGTATCTGGTTCCTTCGCATTGGCAAAAACTAATTTTGAAGCATGGAATTACCGTGTGGAATACAGTTCCGGCATTTATGTCAATGCTTATGGAGTATTGTGAAAGTACGGAAGAGGTGCTGCCTATAAAACTTGTACTGATGAGCGGCGATTGGATTCCGGTAACACTTCCGCAGCAGATTAGAAATCATACACAAAATCCATTGATAGTATCACTTGGAGGAGCTACAGAGGCATCCATATGGTCCAATTATTATATTTGTAAACCGGAGGAAAACTTTGAAGTAAGTATTCCATATGGCTATCCATTATCAAATCAGGGATTCTATATAGCAGATAAGTGGCTTAAACCCGTACCGGATTATGTGCCAGGTGAGTTGTGCATATATGGCGCAGGTTTAGCCGAAGGATATTTAAAAGATGATGAACAGAATGAAAGTCATTTTGTTTATAGTGAATATTTAGGAAGGAATATATATAGAACCGGAGATTATGGGTATTACAGAAAAGATGGTGTAATGATTTTTCTTGGAAGACGTGATGCACAGGTAAAAATACGAGGACATAGAATCGAACTTGGCGAAATAGAAAAGGCCTTGATGAAAGCAGATGCGGTCGAGGAGGCGTGTGCTGTTGTAGTGGAACGAGCAGGAAACAGCAAGGAAATCTTGGCGATTGTAACTTCTAAGACATTAAAAATAAAAGATAAGAGTTATCGGTTAATAGAGGATGCCATTACAAAACAAGTGGTGCAATATGATGACAATACAAATCACAACTGGACTATATGCAGGGATAGAGCAGCACTTGCGGCTATGTTTATGGCGTTAAAAGAAGTTGGAATACTCGGAGAGGGAAAAAAGATAAACATTGCAGAAGCATGCAATGTTTTGCAGGTAAAAGAACAGTATAGATGGCTGTTAAAATATTGGATTATGGCACTTTACAAAGCAAAAATACTGGATAAAGAAGGGGATTTATACAGTATTAGTGTAGGTGGGGAGAATTTAGATTTAGGAAAACTGTTAGAAGAATTGAAAATTTCAGGAAAGCAGTCAGAAAGTGCATTTGGTCAGTATATTGTGACTGCATTTGAAAATGCCGGGGCAGTGCTTAAGGGAACGGTTAATCCTGTTGAACTTTTATATCCACAGGGAAGCACGAAGGTTCTTGAAAGTTTGTATGTGCAGAATAATACAGCAAAAATATTTAATGAGATGGTTGCAACAGCATGTATAACTCTTGCAAAGAATAAAAAGAAGACTTTTAGAATATTGGAAATCGGTGGTGGTAGTGCAGCTACCAGCAGATGTGTGCTGAGTGCGTTAAAGAAAAATGACATAGCATATGAATATTATTTTAGTGATGTAGCGGAAAGTTTTATGGCTGAGGCGAAAGGACATCTTAAGGATTACCCAAATGTGCATTTTCAGTGTTTTGATATGGATAGGGATTATAGAGAACAGGGGATAAAACCGTCTTATTTTGATGTTGTAATTGCAACAGGAGTTATAGAAAATGCAAAAGATATAAAATATACGCTTAATCTCATTAAGGAAGTATTAGTTTCAGGAGGATATTTACTTGCAACAGAGCCGGTGAAAGAAGAAAATTGGATTCTTGCAGCACAGGCATTTATGATGACGAAACCATGCGACGAACTTAGAAAAGATATGCTTTACCTTGATGAAGATGCCTGGAGAGAGTTGCTTACAAATGAAATGTCTGGAGATTTGGCAGAATATCCGCCGCGGGGAGAAACATGTGGAAATTTGAAACTATGGATAAAACAAATGTCTTCAGAATTTGAATATGTTGATGAGGAAGAACTGATGAGAATTACAGAAACATATCTTCCTGAATATATGATTCCGGGGCAGATTCAGGTTGTTTCACATTTTCCATTAACAGGGAACGGAAAGATTGACAGAAAAACCATGAAAAACTGGTATGTAGAAAGAACTGATGAGGAGCAGCGTGATGATATAGAGGAGAGTGATTTGGATGAATTTGAAAATCAAGTTGCATCCATTATTGCTGGTGCCTTAGGAATCGAACATATTCAAGTAGATAGAGATTTATATGAATATGGGATAGATTCACTTGTACAGGCACAGGTAGCGGGTAAACTTAAAACATATGCAGATGAAAGATTTAAAACAGATGCAGTGACCTTTGACAGGATTTTGAGGATTATGCTTAACGGCACCAGTACGCGAGAGTTAGCCACATTTATAAAAGAAAGTTGTGCCATTGCTGAGTCTGTAAGTTCAAATGAAAAGGAAGAAAGTATTGGTGAAACAAGTAGGGAATCAGAACTTGGAGAATTTACCATGTTACAAGAAGGCGATGGAACATTGCTTGTGCTATTACCACCGGCGCTTGGAACACTAAGCGGTATATCAGAACTCATAGAGGCAATTAAGGGAAAAGCGGATCAACCAGTTGCGGCTTTGACCATAAAAAATGCAGATTGTTACACAAATATACAATCAGATGATGTTATTGGAAAGGTGGCAGATTGTTACACAGAGCTGCTTAAACAGACAGGAAGGCAGGAATTTAGATTAATTGGCTACTGTATGGGTGGATTTCTGGCACTGGAAATTGCAAGAAGACTACAGGAAGAAGATATTGCGGTAGAAAAACTTATTATGATTGACAGTACCCCGATTCTTGAAGAAATAGAGGACGATGTGTTGATAGAATTCTTATTTTTAAATGGATTTTATATGGCACCGGGAAAAATATTTAATGAAGTATCAGATGAGGAAATCGTTTCTGCAATTGAGTACATATTCAAGGCTAATAACAGAGTTGTATCTCAAGATAGCTACCGATTACTTGAAGGAAAGAAGGAGTATGAACGAGTATTTAAACTCTGGAAAAAACTTAAAACAATGAAGCAGGAAGAAAGATTTGAAATATATACAAGAGCCATAGCTGGAGATACAAAGGAAAAAGCAACGTTGGAGATGATAACGGAACAGTATGAAGTATACGCTCAGAGTTTTAAAGCGTCAAAACTGGAAACAGAAAATTATTTTGGCGATATGCTTTTCCTGAAGGCAACAGAAGAACAGCCATATGTATTTCTTGATAGAGAGGCAGCGGTAAGCTTTTGGAAAGAGGTTTGTATCGGCGATGTAGAAGTTGAGTGTATTCCGGGAAATCATGATTCATGTATAGAAGGTAAAAATGCAGAAAGTATTGCAAAAATTTTATTACAACAATGATATTTGGGAAAGGATATTTTATGAAAATTGGAGTTTTGGGTGCAACAGGACACGTTGGAAAAGGTGCCCTTCGGGTATTAGATAAAACAGATCATAAGATTAGTGCATATTATCATTCTCCGCAAAAGGCAGAAGTAATGAAAGCTGAATTCTCCGATAAAGTGATATTTAAACACATTGATATATATGATGAAGAATTGCTTAACGCAGCATGCGGTGAATGTGACATGATTATAAATTGTACTGGACCATCAGGAAAAATTATGAATCGAATAGCTGTTTTGTGTATGAAAGAAAATAAGATTTATATTGATGTTTCAGGAGGAAAAAAGCTGAAACAGATGATGGAAACAGAGTTTAGTTTCGGAAAAAATGGGACATGTGTACTTGGTGCTGGAATATATCCTGGGTTAACAGAAATTTTGGCAGGATATATTGTGCAAAAAAATCCCCAATTGCAGGAACTGAAATTATATTTTTATGGAAATAGTCCTTTATCTGAAATTGCGGCATATGACATTGTAGCCGGAATGGAAGAATCTAATGGAGGAATGAGTTATGTACGAAATGGAAAAATTACAAAATTGGCAGGCGGTGGAACAAATGAAGGAAATAAAATAGCACCATTTGACAAGCTTATTACAATGCCGGTTTTGAGTGATGAATTTTATTCATTGGTGTGCAAAAAGAAAATACCGAAGGCTTATTTTTATCATAGTTTTCAGAATGATAAAGCACTTATGGATTTTATTATGATTAAGGCGATGGAACAATATAAAACAGAAGAGCAAAAAAAGGCATCAGCAACTAAGATACAACAGTTATTTTTTTGTAAGGATAGACCCAAGGAAGTATGCATAATTGTTGAATATAAAATAGATGATTCCATTCATTATTTTAAATTAGAAAGTGAAGAGGACTGGAGCCTGATAACGGGCTATGTGGCTGGATTGACGGCTGTATTTTTGGCAGGAGCTGAAAATATTCATAACGGGGTTAATTATGTAGCAGAGGTTGTAGAACCGGAAGAAATAATAAAGAGCATTAATAAAATATGTCAGACAAATATGGATGAATGGTAAGGGATGATGAGAATATGAAGGAAACGATTAGGAAAGATGTTGAGAATTATATTGAAAAAGGATTTTTGTTAAACCAGACATTTGGAGATGCTTTGTATGAGATTTGTCGAAAAAAAGGAACGGATATTGCGCTCATAGATGAAAAAAAGAGAATGAGCTATATGGAACTTCTCAGAGAAAGCAACAGGATAGCGGCTTTGATGTATGAGCAAGGGTTGAGAAAAGGAGATAATGTATTGTTGCATATGCCTAATAGTGTGGAATATGTAACAGTACTTTTTGCGCTGCTTACATTGGGAGCGCGCCCGGCATTGATGCTACCAGACCATAGTGAGACAGAACTACTTGCAATTGGAAGAGTTTTAGAACCTAAGGCGATTATTACGGTCAAAGAAGAAATGGGAGTTGAATATGGACAGCAAGCAAAAAGAGTAACAGAAGAGCTCAAAAGTGTAGAGAAGATATTCCTGGATAAAGAGGTGGATTATGCGGTATCGATTTATCAAAAAAGTACACTTGCGATGTTACCTTTTTCAGCAGAAAAGCCACAGCCTTATGATATAGCGCTTTTCCTTCTGTCAGGCGGTACGACAGGAATCCCAAAGATTATTCCAAGACTTCATGCCGCATATATTACAAATGCGGTATTAAGCGCAAAACGTTGTTGTGTTACAGAAGAAAGTATTTATCTTGCTGTATTATCAACTTCTCATGACTATCCACTTTGTGCACCGGGAATATTTGGAACATTATTTGCAGGTGGAAAATGTATTCTTGCTAAAACAGCAAGTCCAGAGGAAGCATTTGAATGGATAAGAAAAGAGAAAGCTACATTTACGCAGATAGTACCGGTAATCGCCGGACTTTGGGTAGAAGCAGCAACACAAGAGAAAGATACATCAAGTCTTAAACTTAAGCATATAGAAGTTGGAGCTGCAAAACTGGAGTGGGAGATAGCAGAAAAATTGGAAAATACATTTTCATGCAAAATTTTTCAAGGATATGGTTTGGGCGAAGGTATTACATGTTTTACAGCAATTGATGATTCAGATGAAATTACAAGAAGAACGCAGGGAAAACCAATTTCACAGGCAGATAGAATACGAATAGTGGATGCTAATGGCAATGATGTTAAGCAGGGAGAAGCAGGTGAACTTTGGGAGACGGGACCATATACTTTTTATGGTTATTACAAATCCCCGGAAAGAAATGAAGGTTTGTTTAGTGAAGATGGATACTTAAAAACCGGTGACAAGGCAATGCTTACACCAGAAGGAAATATAGTGATTTTAGGTCGTGTAAGAGAGCAGATTAATCGGGCAGGGGAAAATATTATTCCGGAAGAAATCGAAAGTTTCATTAGACAATGGGAGTATGTTAAGGAGGTTGCCGTCATTGGTATTCCGGATGAACAACTGGGAGAAGCGGTATGTGCGGTAGTAATTGGCGAAGGTGAAGAGAAGAAACTGGAAAATCTTTGCGAATTTCTTGCAACATTAAAGATAGCACGTTATAAATATCCGGACCGTCTGATATATGTGGATAAAATACCATATGTAAATGTTGGAAAGGTAGATAAAAAGAAACTGAAGAAAATGATACTTGGAGAAGAAAAATAGCTATGGAAAAGATAAATAATCAAGAGATAGAAGTTTGTATAAAATCGGTATTGAATTTCGACGGAAATATTGAAAAAAATAAAAATTTACTTGAACTTGGGCTTTCTTCCATTCAGATTATGAATTTGACAAGCCAGTTTAGAAAAAAAGGATATGGGTGTACTTTTGCAAAACTTATATCGCATCCCACGATTGAACAGTGGGAAAAAATACTTTCAGAGAAATCGGATGTACAAAAGAATAATATAACGGTAGATTCTAATGAAGAAGATATGTATAAGCCATTTCCACTTACAGAGGTTCAGTATGCGTACTGGATTGGAAGAAAGGAAGGACAGACTATAGGGCGTGTAGGGTGTCATGGATATCTTGAAATTGATGGGGAAAATGTTGACCCAAGAAGACTTGAATACGCATGGGATATGCTTCAGGTGCATCATCCGATGTTAAGAGTGGCTTATACAAAAGATGGATTTCAAAAAATTTTAAAAAAACCATATAAAAATGGAATTACAGTATATGATTATCGAGAAAAAGATGCAACCGAACATCTTAAAAATATGAGGGAGAAACTTTCCCATAGGCTCATGGATATAGATCATGGACAAGTGGCAGAGTTACAGATTACATTGCTTCCGGATGGAAAAACCAAAATTCATTTTGATATTGATTTACTTATATGTGATGTGAAGAGTTTTCAGATAATTTTAAGAGATTTGGGGCATACCTATGTAACTGGTGAGCTTCCGCCAGCACCGGCAGAATGGAATTTTGCAGAATATATTTATAGAGATGAGCAAAGAAAGCTTATAAATAGCAGTGAGGCTGAAAAATATTGGAAAAAAAGACTTGAAACGCTACCGGGGAATCCGGAAATTCCAATGAGGCAGGCATCTAATAATGTAAAACCCCTATTTCATAGGCGTAAAGCAGTTCTTAGTATAGAAAAGTGGAAGAGATTTAAGAAGATAGCAACAAGTCATGGAATTACACCGGCTATGGCACTTCTTACGCTGTATGGAAGTGTGATTGCAAGATGGAGTCAGAATCAGGATTTCCTTATGAATATCCCGTTATTTAACAGAAATGAAGAAGAAGAGGGTATAGAAAATGTTGTAGCGGACTTTACAACACTTCTTTTATTAGAGATGAATTTGGCTGAGAAGAGAAGTTTTATAAAAAGTGCAAAGAAGGTTCAAAACCAGTTTCATCAGGACATGGAATATATAGATTATTCGGGAATTAAGTTAGAAAGGGATTATAAAAAACTTCATCCGGAAACGGAAATGGTTGCGCCTATTGTTTTTTCCTGTAACCTGGGGATTCCCCTGTTTAATCATGAATTCGAAGAATATCTTGGACATATGTCATATATGATATCACAAACACCACAAGTATGGTTGGATTTTCAGCTATTTGATGTAAATGAAGGCATGATGATGATTTGGGATAGTGTGGATGAGGTGTTCCCGGAGCATTTACTGGATGATATGTTTGAGGCATATACAGATAGTCTTGAAAAACTTGCAACAAATGAAGAATTATGGGAAATGGAGAATGTTATTTCCATTGATAGACAAATTCAAATAAGAAAAAGCTTTGAAGTCACAAGAAATGATATTCCGGATGGACCGATATACGGTAAATTTTTTGATATTGCAAAAAGTGACGGACAAAGAATTGCTGTTGTAGATGAAAAGCTGGGAAACATTACCTATGAAAAACTTGCTTATATGGCGAAGAGTGTTGTTGCATATCTTAGAACGCAATCAGTAAAAAAGGGTGATAGTGTAGGAATCGCGTGTTGCAGAGGTGTCGGTCAGATCGCGGCAATGTTAGGTGTGCTGGCAAGTGGTGGAAAATATGTAATAGTTGGAAATACACAGCCACTGAATAGAAAAAAAGTAATCTGTGATAAAGCATCAATTCAATTGGTCATTACGGATGAGGAAAATAAATGGGAAGAGATACCGCAAGTTACAGTTGCTCAGATGCAGGAAATCGTTGATATAGACCCGGTTGCAAAGGTAGAGCTCATTGAGGGACATGAATCTGCATATGTTATTTTTACATCAGGAACAACAGGTGAGCCGAAAGGGGTTGAAATCACACATCATGCGGCTGTGAATACCATATATAGCTTGAATCAGATGTATTCAATAGGGGAAAATGACAGTGTTTTGGCAGTATCAAATACGGATTTTGACTTATCGGTGTATGATGTATTTGGCATGCTGTCTGTAGGTGGAAAGATTGTTTTGTTGACAGACAATGACAGGAAAAATGCATTAAGGTGGTGTGAACTTGTAAAAGAGCAAGGGGTTACAGTGTGGAACTCAGTTCCTGTACTTTTAGATATGCTTACCTTGGAAGCAAAGGCAAATGGATATACATTTGAAAGCCTCAGATATGCTATGCAAAGCGGTGACTGGATTGGAATGGATCTTCCGAAAAGACTCAACGAGGTTGCACCCAATGCAAGATTTATTGCCATGGGAGGAGCTACAGAAGCAGCTATCTGGTCAAATTATCAAGAGGTATTACTTCCAATTGAAAAAAGTTGGAAAACGATTCCGTATGGGCATCCATTACCAAATCAGAAATATCGAGTTGTAAATGCAATGATGTATGATTGTCCTGATCTTGTAGCAGGTGAATTATGGATTGGTGGAGAAGGAGTGGCAGTTGGCTATATCAGTGAACCGGATCTTACAGATCAAAAATTCACAATTCAAAATGGAGAGAGATGGTATAAGACAGGAGATTACGGTAGATTTTGGAAGGATGGAACAATAGAATTTCTTGGGCGAAGAGATTATCAGGTTAAAATTCGTGGACACAGAATTGAACTTGAAGAGATAGAAAATAATATAAAAAATCATAATTGTGTGGAACAGGCAATAGTTATGCCAATTGAAAATGAGCAGGGGCATAAGTATTTGTCTGGTTTTGTTGTACCAAAATCTATCAATAATGAAAGCGTGGACGAAGTAATCAATGAAAAAGCAGAACAATTAAAAAGTGTTATGGATTCCATGAAAGAGGAACTTGCACCGGTTTCAAATGCAGATGAAATTAAAGAAAACCTAGATGATTGTGCAATACAAATGATGGCATATTTATGCGAAGAAATAAGAAAATCAGGTAAACCGGTAGTAGAAGAATATAAAAATCTTTATGAAATCTGGCTAGACAAAACAGCATCTATAAAAACAAATAATAATAGTGAGGTTACGTCTGAAATAGCGAAGGAGCTAAGGCTATTTGAAGATAATGCAATACCGATGCTTACAGGGAAAATTGAACCATATGAGTTTATGGAATCAAATAATTTTTACAGTATGGATGAGTTTGCAGATAAAACATCTGGTGCCGCTGAAAAAAATACCCTTCTTTATAGATTGGCTTCCATATTAGCAAGAGGGAAAAAAGAAATTCGTATCTGGGAAATAGGAGCTGGTAAGGCAGAATACACAAAAGAATTGTTGGATAGTCTTAAAGGAATTAAGACAGAGTACATTATATCTGATAGTGCAGAGTCTCATCTTAGTAGAGCAAGAGAGGTACTGTTAAGTTATGATGTTAATTTTGCGGTTATGAATTTATCAGAGAGTGAATATGTGATTAAATCTCAAGCAGAGAAATTTGATGTAATAATAGCAGGTGATTCACTACATCGAGAAAAGAATATATCAATGGCATTACGAAGAATAAGAGAATCTCTGAAAGATACAGGAGTACTTCTGGTTGGTGAAAAAACGCAAAAGGAAAATATAGCATATGTTACAGCCGGACTTTTGGCAAAGAAGGATGGAGGAAATATAACACTTTACAGTAATAGTGAATGGGAAAAATTATTTGAACAGGAAAAATTTGCGTGTATAGTTGCAGATTGCGATATACACACAAAACTGGGACAATTTAACCAAAATGTATTTATAGGGATAACGAAGGAAAAAAGAGCAATTATTGACAAGGAGGAACTGACAGAATATCTCGAAACAGTGGTTCCTGAATATATGGTACCTTCTATTATGTTATTCCTTGAGGAGATACCTATTACAGGAAATGGAAAAATAGACAGGCGAACACTTCAGGGGCTGTTGGCTAATGAAAAGATTGAAAGTAAGAAAACAAAACCGGAAGGAGAACTCGCTCTTCAGGTGGCAGAAATTTGGAAGAGGATACTTCATACAGATGAAATTTATCTGGAGGATGACTTTTATCTTTTGGGAGGAGATTCACTTCTTGCAACTCAGATGACAATTGGAATTAAAAAAGAATTGCATATGGAATTAGCACTTGAGGATATTTTCCAAAATCCGGTATTTGATGATTTTCTTAATTTAATTTTGGAAAAAAGAGAAGATATTGTAGATGTGGAAACGGATGAATTACCTGCCATAGTGTTTGAGCCGGAAAACATATATAAGCCGTTCCCTATGACAGATATACAGCAATCCTATTGGATAGGGCGAAGTGGAGCTTATGAACTGGGGGATGTGGGTGTACACTGCTATTTTGAGATGGACTGTGAACACCTTGATGTTGAGGAGTTAGAAAAAGCATGGAATAAGCTCATAGTGCGACATGATATGATGCGGGCTGTTATGCAAACCGATGGAAAGAATCAGATTATTTTGGAAAAGGTTCCATATTATCATATTGATGAGGAAACATTTGGCAAAGAGGAATCAGATAAACTTATAGGGGTAAGAAAGAAAATGGCAAATCATGTATTTCAGGTGACAGAATGGCCAATGTTTGAAGTAAGAGCTTCCCATATAGGTAATCAGAAGACAAGATTGCACCTGAGTTTTGATAATATTGTATTTGATGGATTCAGTATTTTTAGATTATTTAATGAGTGGAAAGTCATATATAACCAAGAAGAATATTTACTTCCAGAGATAAGGGGAAGTTTTAGAGATTATTGTATGGCACAGGAAAAACTGAAAGATACACAGTTGTATGAAAAACAATTGAATTATTGGAAAGAAAGAGTTGAAACCATGCCACCGGCACCACAACTTCCACTTGTAGATGCAGATGAAGTAGAGAATCAGCAATTTACAAGATTTGAATGGCATCTTTCACGCGAGGAAAGAGAGAAAATAAAAAAAATCACAGAGAAGTATCATCTGACAAGTACAATAGTATTCCTTACCGCATATGCACAGGTATTAGGCCGTTACAGTAAGAGTCAGCATTTTACATTGAATCTTACAAGATTTCAAAAGTTAGCGTTGTATGAAGGAGTAGAAGAGTTAATAGGAGATTTTACAACGCTTACCCTTCTGGAAATTGATTTAAGACAGGGAGTAAATTTTCTAGAGAGATGTAGAAATGTGCAAAAACAGCTTTTAGAAGATATGAAGAATACACTTGTGAGTGGAGTTGTAGTTGAAAGAGAGTGGCAGAAGGCTCAGAGTAACCAGGGAGTATCCATGCCAGTAGTATTTACAAGTGGATTTGGTGTTAATTCAAAGGGTAACGCGGCAAATGAAGCGTTAGGAGATATTGTATATGGAGAATCCCAGACATCACAGGTATGGATTGATCATCAGATATCTGAACAGAATGGACAGTTATTTTTGTCATGGGATGCGGTTTGCGGATTGTTCCCAGACCACTTTGTTGAAAAGATGTTTCATAGCTACCAGGAACTTATCAGAGCACTTATGCTTCAGGAAAACTGGGAAAGCACAAAGAGTTTAATAAACTTAAAAGATGTAGAAAAAATACAGAAAAACACATGGGAATATGCACAAGTATCAGGTGAAACGTTAGTATCATTATATGAAAAAAGCGTAAACAGATATGGAGACAGAATAGCGATTGAAAGTGCACATGAAAAGGTAACATATTCACAATTGGATCACAGGGTAAACTTAGTGGCAGCTAGTCTTATTAATGAAGGGATAAAACCGGGGGATGTTGTTGGAATTCTTTTGGAAAAAGGAATTAATCAGGTGTATGCAGCAATGGCAATACTTAAAGCGGGCGCAGTATATCTGCCGATTGATATTCATAATCCACGGAATCGAATTGAGAGCATATTGCGCCAGTCACAGGCAAAACTAATGATAACGGAAAGTAATTGTAGTGAAGAATTAAAAGAAAGTTTTGCAGATTGGAATCCGTGTTGTATGGATGATTTGCTTCCAAGAAGAAAAGGTGATATTTACAATTATCCGATGGTAATAGATAGTGACATAGCATATATTATTTTTACATCAGGATCTACGGGAGCACCCAAAGGAGTAGTAATTAATCATAGGGGAGCAGTAAATACGATTCTTGATGTAAATAAACGTTTTAACGTAACAAAGGAAGACGGAACAATATTTATTTCTAATCTGAATTTTGATTTGTCAGTATATGACATATTTGGAATGTTATGTGTAGGTGGAAAGATTGTTGTTCCGGATGCAGATAAAGTAAAAGAACCAGCACATTGGATAGAGTTGCTTATAGAACATGGAGTCACTGTGTGGAATTCGGTTCCGGCATTTTTAACAATGTTGACTGATTATCAGGATGATAGAAAAGAACAGTTAGAAAATAGCCTTCGTCTTATTATGATGAGCGGGGACTGGATTCCGGTATCCCTGCCGGATAGGCTAAAAAATATATTTCATAATGTAAAGGTTGTATCACTTGGTGGAGCAACAGAGTGCTCTATTTGGTCTAATTATTATGTAGTTGAAGGTGAAGTACCACAAAACTGGAAATCAATTCCATATGGAAAACCTCTTACAAATCAAAGATTCTTTATATTAAATGAAATGGGCGAGGATTGCCCGATATGGGTTCCGGGAGAATTATATATTGCAGGTGAAGGTGTCGCAAAAGGTTACTGTCGAGATGAGGAAAAAACGAAAGCTGCATTTATTTCTATAGAGGGTGATGTAAATAGCAGGATGTATAGAACCGGTGATTTAGGAAGGTTTATGGCGGATGGAAATATTGAATTTCTTGGACGTGAGGATAACCAGATTAAGAAGAATGGTCATAGAATCGAGTGTGGTGAAATAGAAAGTCAGATTCGTGGAATTAATGGTGTGGAGAATGCCGTGGTAACAGCAACCAGGGAACAGCAGGTAATGATTACCGCACATCTTACATTGACAGATGATAGTGAGTTTTATAGATATGAGGAAGAAACAGATATATATGAAACAGAGACGTTTTTTGAAAAATGTGAGGGATTACAGAGGTATTTATCAGATGAAAAGTTACTCCAGTTTATGAATGCAGTTAATTTAGTTGCATTGGAATCTATGCTAAAGGATTTGATTACGCTCAATGGAAAAATTATGACTGAAAATCTCATAAATGAAATAGGTACAGAACGATATGGAGAAATAGGAAAGGCTGTTTTAAGTTTATATGTAGATATGCTTCAGGAGTCAGAAATATGGGCAGATGGAGAAAAATTAGATGAGGCTTTGATAGAAGTTGATAAACAATGGAGAAGTAACCCGAAAGTTGATGTTTTAATAGAGCTCTGGGAAAAGTTAGAGCAGAGTAGATCCCTGAGACTTATGATGCTTGAAGGAAAGAAGAGTGCAAAGGAAGTTATGGTAGAGGATACAGATATATTTCCTATGCCTGCCATTTTAGCAAAATATGATTTGGCAAAAGAAAAGTCCGATGACAGTTTAAGATGTTTGCTTGAAACATATGGCATTGCTTATGGTTCTAAAAAGGTAGAGGTTTTGGAAGTTGGATCAAGAGCAGCGGATGATACGAAAATACTAATCGATATTTGGGGGGATAGAGGCGCAGTAACATATGGTGATGAATCTTCGTACTACATAGATATTAAAAAGGAACAGTTTTACGATCAGATTGAATATATGCAAATGAATCTTGAGGACGAACCGTCGTTTATAAAAGAACACAGGAAGTTTGATTTGATTGTAGCAGATAATACGCTACATAGAATGAAAGATTTGAACAGAGCAGTTAAAAATCTGAAAGATAGACTTAAGGCGGGTGGTACGTTAATTTTGATAGAAAATTTACAGAATGTACCTTTAATGATGCTTACAACTGCGTATCTGGAAGAGGGATATCAATATTTAGAGGATGAACGCAGAGAAAGACATTTGCCAATGCTAGATAGAAATCAATGGATTAAAATCATGAAGGCGCAGCAGCTTGAACCTAGATTGGAAAATGTAATTGCAACAGAAAATCCGTGCAGTGGAAAACAGATAATGGTATTCCAAAAGGATGTTGTTGATGAGAAGGTACAGTATGAGTTACTTAGGGAGCAAATAAAGGAAAAGGTAGCAGAATATATGATGCCGGATAATATTTTAGTATATGAAAGATTTCCTTTATCAGCCAATGGAAAAGTGGATAGAAAGGTTTTGGTTAAGGTATCAGAGGATTTAGGTGAAGTTATTAAAAAGCAGGTAAAAGCAGCATCCACAGAACTTGAAAAACGACTGCTCGATGTGTGGACAAAAACAATGCATACAAAGGAGGCAAGCGTAGATGACAACTTCTTTACCAGTGGAGGGGATTCGCTTAAGGCAATTATATTTATTAATGCATTAAAAGAGCAGGAACAGTTGGAAGTATCATTACAAGAACTTTTTGAAAATCCGTCAGTTGAGCAGTTAGCCCAACTTATAGAAAACAGGGTGCAGACAGAAATAGTTGTAGATACAGAAGAAGGAGAACTGTAGAAATGGCAGAAAAAGTGAAAATATTAGTTTGTGGTGCCAGGTTTGGGCAGTTTTATATGGAAACAATCAAGAAAAATGAAAAGTATGAGCTTGCAGGAATATTAGCCAGGGGGAGTGACCTGGCTAAAGCCTGTGCAAGACGTTATGAAACAGAACTATATACGGACTTCGAGGAAGCTTCAAAAAATATAGATGTTGTATGTATTGCGGTAAAAACGGGAGTCCTTGGTGGAAATGGGACGGAATTAGCAATTCGTTTTCTTGAAAAAGGAATTGCAGTTATTTTGGAGCAGCCGGTTCATTATCAGGATTTGACAAAGTGCTATCGAATAGCAAGAAAATATAAAACGGCATTTCATGTGGGAAATTTGTACTTGAATCTTCCGCAGGTAAAAAGATTTTTGTCGCTTTCGGATAAACTTATGAGGAGACAGCAATTAGCGTATATAAATGTTGATATGGCTACGCAGGTTTCTTATCCGTTTATTCGTATTATGACAGAACTCTTAGGTAAGACAAATCAATTGACAACAGCAGTTTTAGAACAGGGAAATGGTATTTTTCAAACCATGAGATTAACCTGGAATGGAGTAGAAATTCAGGTAAGAGCACAGAATCAGGAGGGAAATTCAGTTTCGGATAACTGTATGCATGTGTTGTTTCAGATAACTTTGGGAACGCAAACAGGAAATTTATTGTTGACAGATGCATGTGGAACTCTTATGTGGAAAAATAGAATGGAAATCCCCTCAATTTCTTTTGTGCCAGGGGATTTAGAGAATTGTGGAACTGAAGCAATGAGAAATGAACCAGTAAAAGTAATTAGCAAAGATAAGGGCAGTTATGGTGAAATTCTTGAAAATGTATGGACAAAGGCAGTAGATGCGGATATTGAAAAATTGCTTGAGATGAAAAAAGAAAGTAAGCTGATGGCAAAAGAAGGGGCATTAGAATTGTCGGCTTCTCAGAACTGGACAGTATTTACACAGGCACTTGGTTATCCGGTAAAAATAGAGGAAACAGTTGTGCCGGAAAGTAGTTTTGAAGACATATTATCAGAATATCGCACAAATGCGAGTATGATGGAAAGGTATGAGCTTCTTACAATAGAGGAAACAAAAGAGGCTGTGACTGAACTGAATAAGGCATCATTGTGGTCTATTGTAAATTATTTTCAGGAAGAGGGGATTTTTCTTGAAGATGATAAAAAGGTCACAGAACAGGAAATTATTAACAGAATAGAGATAGACCATAAATTTGATTTTGTTATAGACAGATGGCTCCAAATTTTGGAAAAAAATCATTTAATTAGCAGAAAGGACTTATATTATAATGCAATTAGTGGTATAATACCAAAGTTAGAAATAGCTAACCAGTGGGAAAAGGCTTTGAGGCTTTGGAAAGAACGTTTGGGGACCCAAGCTGTTGGAGAATATTTTTACTCAAGTGCCATGGCTCTTAAAGAACAACTGCAAGGAAAGGTAAAAGCGAATTATCTATTATATCCACAGGGAGATAGAAAAATTGCAGATGATTTATACCGTAATACTATGATTGCGTGGTATATGAATAGAAAAATTGCCAGTGAAGTAGCAAAGCAATTTAAAATAGCGGGTAAGCTAAAAATTTTAGAAGTGGGTGCCGGTACAGGTGCAACTTCTGATGTAGTTATAGAAGAAATAAAAGCAAGGGGATTGGAAGAAGGATTAGAGGAGTATTGTTATACCGATTTATCACCGTATTTTCTTGTTCAGGCCTCAGATAGGTACAATCAGGCAAAATGGTTAGTTACCAGAGAATTAGATATTAATAAGGCGCTTGACGAACAGGGAATAGCGGAACAGTCTTATGACATAATTATTGCAGCAGGAGTAATAAATAATGTGGATGACACCGTATTTACATTAATGAATTTGGCAAAATGTCTGAAGCAAGGTGGAAAGATATATGTGTCAGAGGCTATTGGGGAATCTATACAAATGCTTATTTCACAAGTTTTCATGATGCAGAAGGCAACAGATGAAAGAGGAGGAGTAAATCAGACATTTATGTCAAGAGAAATGTGGGAAAAAGCATTTGCAGGTGCTAACTTGAAGTTGGAAAAGATGATGCCGGATGAGGGTCATAAATTGCAGGCTTTAGAACAGAGTGTATTTGTTCTTAGAAGGGATGGCGTATAGAATGAGTGAATGGTTTCCGTTTCAGGATAATATGGGAAAAAAGCGTAAATTGTTGTATTGTTTTCATCATGCAGGTGGTACAGCATCAGTGTATCGAAGTTACATAGGAGCATCGAACGATTTCACAGTACTTCCGGTAGAGTTGCCGGGAAAGGCAGTAAGAATAAAAGAAGATTTTATTGATGATATGAACGAACTGACGAATCAGATTGCCAATGCAATCTCATCTCATAGTGGAAATAGAGAGATATATCTTTTCGGACATAGTATGGGAGCAATTATTGCCTTTTTAGTTGCAACAAAGTTAGAAAAAAAGTACCACAGAATACCAGAGGCATTGATTGTGGCAGGCAGACAACCACCTCATTTTCCCAATGTAGATAGGTATCATTCTGATATGGGAACAGAGGAACTTTTAACGGAAATGATTCGGATAGACGGAGCACCCGAATATTTGCTTGAAAGCAAAGAATTACAGAATTTTGTTCTGCCAATGATAAGAAGGGATTACAAGCTAAATGAATCTTTTCAGTATAATAATGAGCATGTATCCTGCCCGATATTTGCGTATGCGGGCAGTGATGATGCAGATGCTTCAAAAGATGTAATGCAGTATTGGGCGGATGTAACGTCAGGAGAATTTTATCTGGATGAGATATCGGGAAATCATTTTTTTGTGACAAGTGAAGAAAGTCATTTCTTTGAAAAAATGGAAAACGATTTATGCAGGATAGAATTTATGGAGCGTAAGTCTGCCGGTTAAAATTGTAAACAGGGCATGGAAAGGGGAAGGAGAAAGATGGCTTGAATGTGCATATAAAATATGCTTGCATTATAGGATGTATTGCAATCGGTCTTTTAATATATTTTAGAGCTTTAGGATATATAATTATGTACATGAATTTTCAAAGGAAAATAAAAATGAAATCATATCATAAGGATTATCATTTTGTGGAAGAAAATCATATGCAGCTCTTAAATGGAAGCTTTTTATCTAATGGAAACAGGTTGAAAAGTTATTTCATTACAAAGAATACTGGAAATAGTAAGCAAGTGGTTGTTTTGTCAAAAGGACATGGATGTTTTATTACAGATTATAAAGAGATAATTACGGAACTTGTTGGGGATGGCTATGATGTGTTTTCCTTTGATATTACAGGAAGTGGAGAGAGTGAAGGTGCATATCCGGGTGGTTATCAACAGTGGGTGATAGATTTGCAGGCTGCACTTAAGGTGGTTAAGAAGCAATATGATGATATATATATTTTGGGACACAGTATAGGAGGGTATGCAGCAGCAGCAGTGCTTAAGGATTGTGATGTGCCAATAAAGGCAGTGGTAGCTGTTGCCCCTATAAATTCAGGAACAGAGTATGCAACTTATATGCATAAGTGCATTCCCTGTATTTTTACAAAACAAGTTTGGATTGCGATGCATAAATATGAATTGAAACATTACAAAGAATATGTGGATTATACAGGGGTAGCCGGAGTAAATGCTACGGACATTCCGATACTTATTGTACAAGGGAAAAAAGATAGGTGGGTACCTGTAAAATGTAGTATTGCAGGATATAGCAAACAAATTATAAATTCTAATGCAAACATTCTGTTTATTGAGAAGGGTAAGCATTATTTACTAAATGATGAGAATGTTAGAAGTAACATAAGAAAATATATAAAAAATATATAAAAGGAGAGAAAACGATGAAACAGGAAATGAAACTTACAGGAAAGGATTTAATTAACATAGGTATTTATACAGCAATATTATTTGTCTTAAATTTTGTGGCAATGTTTGCGGGAATTGTACCATTTTTATGGACGATTTTGCCTGGGACAGCAGCGTTGCTTACAGCGATTCCATTTGCAATGATGAATCTTAAAGTAAAAAAACCGGGAGCGATTCTTATTATGGGAGCAATTGTCGCATTGATATATTTTGTGACAGGTCAGTTTACAGTTCTTTTATTAATTACATTTGTTGTAGCTTGTATTGCATCAGAAGCAATTCGATTTGCCTTTCACTATAAGGATACTTTTGTAACAATGACAGTATCGTTTATTGCATTTAGTTTTGGAATGATTGGTTCACCACTTCCAATTTGGTGTTATGGTGAATCCTTTTTTACACAGATTGCGGAAAATGGTATGACAAAGGAATATATTGACACACTTAGAGGTTTTGCAACAACTGAAAATTTAATTCTCATGCTGATTTCTCCTATCATTGGCGGTATATTAGGGATGCTTATTGCAAAAGTTTTGTTTAAGAAACATTTTAAAAATGCTGGAGTAGTTTAAAGTGGAAAAAATTATGGACAGAGAGTTACAGAGTTTGAAAAAGGAAAATAAATATAAAAAATCTCTTGATCCGCGTGCAGGTATTATTATTTTATTAATATCCAATGTAGTGGTATTTATGCAGAAGGCAGCTATGGTAGGTACAATTTATGTGATTTTTATGGGAATCTTATTGTTGGTATATGGATATCCGAAAAGTTGTATTAAATTTTACATAGTGCTACTGGGGATGATAGCAGTTCAAAGATATATCTTTCCGTGTGCCCCGTCTTGGATTGTAATTTTGTTTGGAATATTTACGAATTATGGAAGAAGAATGCTTCCGTGTCTGATGGCGGGAATTATGTTGATAAAGACAAATACGATGCACAGATTTATTCTTGCAATGAGAAAAATGAGGTGGACAGAAAGTTTGGTTATTCCCGTTGCGGTGGCAATTAGATATTTTCCGGCGATAAGAGAAGAGTGGCAGCATGTGCATGAAGCAATGAAACTTAGAAAATTATCTGTAGCAGAAAAACTGGAGGGTTGTTTGGTTCCTATGATGCTTTCAGCAACGACCACTGCGGAAGAACTTGCACAGGCAGCAGTAACGCGCGGAATTGAAAATCCGGTCAGAAAAACAAGTTATGAAGAAATTAAGATTGAATGGATGGATATTGTTTCGGTTGGATTAAGCCTAATGGTAGCTATAATAGTTTTAGTAATTGATAATAGAGGTTTATTGTAGATGGAAAATAGTAAATGCATAGAAATTAAGGATGTATCCTTTTCTTATCTTGACAGACAAATACTGCATAATATTTCCTTAGAGGTGAGAAAAGGAGAATGTATACTTCTCTGTGGAAAAAGTGGCTGTGGAAAGACTAGTATTACCAAGCTGATTAATGGACTTATTCCTCATTTTATAGAAGGAAGTCATATAGAAGGACAAGTATTTGTAGAAGGTGACTTGATTGCCCAAAAAAAGATGTATATGATTGCGGAAAAAATCGGATCGGTATTCCAAAATCCAAAGAGCCAGTTCTTTTATCTTGATTCTGATAGTGAACTTGCATTTGCGTTGGAAAATAGAGGCATTGATTCCGATAGTATGAAAAAAAAGATTGATGAGACAATTAAAAGCCTTCATATAGAGGATTTGATTCATAGAAATGTATTTTCTATGTCTGGTGGAGAAAAACAGCTTTTGGCATTTGCATCTGTTTATGCGGGAAATCCTGATATATATGTTTTGGATGAACCATCGGCAAATCTAGACAGCAATGCAATGGAAAGACTAAAAGAACAAATCAGACTAATTTGTGCGCAAGGAAAAACTGTAATTATAGCAGAACATAGGTTGGCATATCTTTCCGAGCTACTAGACCGGGCAGTATATATAGAAGAGGGTAGAATTAAAAGAGTATACAGTAGGGAACAGTTTATGAGTTTGTCAGAAAAAGAACTTGCTTTCATGGGGCTTCGGACTACCAAAAAAGTCGTGTCTACAATAAAGCAAGAGCGGACAGACAAGAAGCAGGATGATTGTGATTTATTAGTTGATAATCTTGCTGTAGATAGAGGTGGAAAGCGGATTATTTCAAATATAAGTTTTGGAGTAAAAGCAGGAGAAATAGTGGGGATTACGGGCAAAAATGGTGTTGGAAAATCTACACTTTTACGATGCTTATGTGGACTTGAAAGTGAAGCAGAGGGTCAGATTTTCTTAAACGGAAAAAGAATAAAGAAGAAAGCAAGACAAAAGCAAATCTATATGGTTATGCAGGATGTTAATCATCAACTTTTTGGAGAAACTGTTTTAGATGAATGTGAAATGTTGTCAGATGGTGAGAATGCAGAGGAAATAATCAAAGTATTGAAACAGTTTGATTTACTTGATATGAAAAACAGACATCCATTATCTTTGTCAGGGGGGCAAAAACAGCGACTGGTTTTAGCAGGGGCTATTCTCGGTAAAAGTAAAGTATTAGTTTTAGATGAGCCGACGAGTGGACTTGATTATGGACATATGAAAGAAGTCAGTGAACTTCTTCGAGAACTTGCAACCAGGGGATATATGATTTTAATTGTTACACATGATACGGAATTCCTCAATGCTACTTGTGATAGAAATATAGTAATCGGTCAATAAAAAGACTATTGCTGAAATCGGGGAAAATAATATAAAATATATTATTATGAGTAAACATTCCAATCTTGTAGAAAGGAAGCTATTACAAAAGAGAAGGAGGAAATTTAAGATGTATCTTATTATGGAAGTATTGATGATTATTTCAGTGGGAGGCTTGATTGGCGTAATGCAGGCAGGACTTACAGAATGGGAAATTGTATTGAAGTCCGCAGCCAGTCTTTTCTTTGTGCTGGAAGGATTTTTGGGGTATCGAAAAGCCAAGGGAAACAGAAAAGTTTCTTTCTATATTTTGTTTGCATTGATTGCTTCCCTGGGAGGGGACGTTTTTCTGGCATTAGATACCAATAAGGGAATCTTGTTTATTTTAGGAGTAGTAAGTTTTGCAGCAGCTCATGTAATGTTTTCCATTGCTTTTTCTAAAATGTCTAAGATTCGGAAAAGTGATTTTGTCGTTGCAGGAGTCATATTAGGAGTACTGCTTGTTATTATGAGTATAGGAACATTTGATTTTCAGGGACTATTTCCGGTGGTAGTGGCTTATGCGGCAATTATTTCCTTTATGGTGGCAAAGGCGTTGTCCCTTTGGAAATGCAGAAAGGGGAAGGAACGTGTAGTAGGACTCATGATAGCAGGAGGAGTTTTCTTCCTTATTTCAGATGGAATATTACTGTTCTGGATGTTTGGAATCGGAGTGCCAAGGATAGCCCAATATGCAAACTGGATTATGTATTATTTAGGACAACTGTTTCAGGCACGGGCATTAAACCAGAACTGGGAGGAAACGTAATGGAATAGGGACATTACGTTTCAGTTGAATTGAAAAAAGAGATATTTATCTCATTATATGAAACATATGTCAACTGCACAAACGTAGCCATTTTCAATATAGTTATCTTATCAAAAAAGAAAGGAGAACTATAGAAAATGAAAAAGTATTTGAAACAAGTTTTTTCATTGCTTCTTGCACTGATTGTAACGATTCCTCTGATGTCAGTGCCGGTAAGAGCAGAAAATGGTCCATGCTTAGAAGAAGATTATCCATTTGCCTTTATTACATTGGGTGATACCGTTGTATTTTCTGCAACAGAAGCAAACGATGTAGCAGGTGTTGCATACGATAAGGGAAGCAACACTTTGACATTAACAAATTATAATCAGCCAGGTACTGTGTTAAGTACCAATATGATGGGGGATGATTTTAAGCTAAACCTAGTGGGAGATAATCATCTGGCTGCCATAGCGGTTTGGGGAGATGGATGGGGCGGTTCCCTAAACATTTGTGGAAATGGAAACCTTACAGTCAATGAAACAAAAAGTCAGCAGTATGGTGTGAATTTGGTGGCAGAACACACTAGTTCCGTATTAAAAGTAGAGTCTTCCTGTAATGTTGTAATTTATGGTGGAAATGGCGGTTCCCCATTTAGCAGTTCCTATAATCTTACAGCTAAGCCAATTGTGGCAAAAGGAAATGTAACGGACTTAGCGTTAGAGACAAGTCACCCATTTCAACCAACAGAGGTATATGGAGGCTATTTTGATCCTAGTATTGCACCAGACACAAGTAGCATTTATACCAAAGCTGGTGATGATGGATTGTATATAATTACAACTATTACAGATATGGCTGGTAATACCAGTTATCGGATAGCAAAGTTACAAAATTGTGAAGGTCTTGGTGCTGATTTAGCAGTTACAGTTGCAGATAACGCAACAGATGTTTCTGAGTATACAATGACAACACAGAATGCAACATATTATCCTACCAGTTCTATAAGTGGTGGTCCGTACTATTTAGTAAAGAAAACAGCTACAGGGGAAGCATACATTTATGATGGAAGTTATTATGAAAATGGAGCATCCTATACTGCGCTTTTCCCGGTTTTAACGTCTTTTATGGATGTGGAAATGCAGCAGACACGTTATCTTATGGATATTAACCATCCGGTGTCTAAGACAGAGAAATCTCTTTCTGCCACAATTGATGAGGCACTTCCAGATGGATATGAACTTCAAGGAACAAATGTTGAAGGTGTATATAATTTTGTTTCGTCAGCATCATCACTTACATTCACAGCAGCTGCCAGTCCGGTAGAGATAAAAGACGGTGTTGTAGATGTGTCAGGGGGAAATACTACAATTTCAGCAGAAAGTTTCCAACAGATTCTTGAAGCAAACAAAAACAGTGACATTACAATTAAGTCTAATAATGGTATTACCTTTACTTTTGGAAAGGGTACCATGTCAGCAGTTGCCAATGTTACAAACTATGATTTTTCTGTAGTACTTACACAAAAATACGGAGAACTTGGAGCACTTCCAAGTGCGGTATCTCAAAATATTTTTGTTGGAGAGATTAGATACAACTATTCCGGTCAACTTCCTGCCGAAGCACAGATTCGTATTCCGGTAGGGGTAGCGTATGCAGGGCAGACTTTATATTATAGTCAGTTATTAGATGATGGAACTATCCGAAATATTATGTCAGCCGTTGTAGATGCAGAAGGATATCTTACCATTAAGCAGAATCATTGCTCAACATACTTGATCACGAAGGAAAAACTTCCGGAAACGGCAGGAAAGGATGCAGCGACTGGTACGAATCAGGCAGCTGCAAAAGCTCCAAAGACCGGAGATTCTTCCATGATTCTTTTCTTCACAATACTTCTTATCGGAAGTATGGGAGCTGGAATTATTAGCATAAAAAAGAAAAATAGTTATAGATAATAAGAGGTGCCCTGTTTGAATAGAAAGAATTGCTATTCAAACAGGGTATTGTTCTCTTTTTTTACAATACGAATAAACTCTTCCACATCCTGCGAAGGGTTTAAGGCATACAAAAGTCCGTATGGAATGGGAAAATCCCAGTCCATGGGGATAGTAACCAAGGCAGGATGAACATCTTTCCAACAGTCCAGAGTAATCATAATATTTTGTGTCTGTTCACAACGATTAAAGACATTAATGTCATAAAACTGAGGTGTGTCTTCAATGGTGATTTGTGGGTGCTTGCGAATTTCCCCGCGAATACTATCTACCACAGCGGAATCTCCCTCTTTTACCATCATTAACGTTTCTCCGTAAAGGTCTTCTATGGAGAGGCGTTTTTTATTTGCAAGTGGGTGTTCTCGTGACATGGCTACACAGTGCTGATAAGTGCCCAGCTTAAAAAAGTTACACAGATTCAACCAGAGAGCAGAGTCGCAAACCCCAACCAGAAAGTCAAATTTATCTCCCAAAGAAGAAATTTCAGATAAGATGCCTTCGTGATTATCTTCAAAAGGAACAATGTGCAGTTTATAGCCCGGAAACTTTTGATTTACCTGATACCACAAATCCATAAAAGGTTTACAAGGGTTTAAGATAGAACTTCCGATACAGAAGGTGGTTTTGGAGGATTTTGCAGCCTTTTGCGCTTCCTCAATGGCTTTTGCAGAATAGTCAAACATAAATTTGGCATGACGATAAATCACCTGTCCGGCAGGTGTCAGGCGGATACCCTGATTGGTTCGTTCAAAAAGTGTTACATTCAGATGTTTTTCCAGCGCATTGATTTGTTTCATTACAGAGGGTGGCGAGAGAAAGAGTTTTTCTGCCGCTTTATTAAAGCTACCACAGTCTGCAACGCAGGTAAATGTAGTTAATTGACTGTTAAACATAAGAAAATACCTCCCTAACGTATTGCATATTAGTTAATACGATGTTACAACATCTGTTCTTCCACGTCAAGAGAAAAGGACGTACAATAAGGACAAGAATAAAATAGAAATAGAAATGAAAGTAAAAGGAGGAAAACAGATGGCACAGTTAATAGCTTATTTTTCCAGAGCGGATGAAAATTATTTTAGTGGTGCATTGCGTGTAATTCCGGTTGGAAATACAGAGGTTGCAGCGCAAATGATTCAGGAAATGACAGGCGCAGACCTATTTAAAATAGAGCCAATACAACCTTATTCCAAGGACTATAACGAATGTATCGCTCAGGCACAGGATGATCAAAAAAGAGATGCAAGACCGGAATTAAAATCTTACCCGGACAGTTTAGACGAATACGATACAATTTATTTGGGCTATCCGAATTATTGGGGAACCATGCCAATGCCGGTATTTACATTTTTGGAGCATTTTGATTTGAAAGGAAAAACAATTTATCCATTTTGTACCCATGAAGGAAGTGGCATGGGACGAAGTGAACAGGATATCCGAAAACTATGCCCGGATGCAACTGTGAAAAAGGGAATTGCAATTCATGGAACGAATGTAAAACAATCCCAAGATGTTTTAAAGAAATGGCTAAAAAAGTAATAAATATAGAAAAGAGAGAAAAAGCGTAGGAGGAAGAAAAATGGTAAAACAGACAGCAGGCAGAGATGCGTTAAACGATTTTGCACCAAAATTTGCAGAGTTAAATGATGATGTATTATTTGGAGAAGTGTGGTCAAGAGAGGATAAATTATCTCTTAAAATGCGTTCTATCGTGACACTTACAGCACTAATCAGCAAAGGAATCGTAGATAGTTCCCTGACCTATCATCTTACAACAGCCAAAAAGAACGGGGTAACACGCACCGAGATGGCAGAAATATTAACACATCTTGCTTTTTATGCAGGATGGCCAAATGCATGGGCAGCATTTCGCATGGCAAAGGAAGTATATGCAGAGGAATGCAGTACAGAAGAACATGGCGGATTCTTTGGAATAGGAGAGCCAAATGTAAACTTTGCACAGTATTTTATCGGAAACAGCTATTTAAATCCATTGACAGACCCAAAAGAAACCGTATTTATTGCAAATGTAACCTTTGAGCCGGGATGCCGCAATAATTGGCACATTCATCATGCAGATAAAGGTGGCGGACAATTACTTATCTGTGTAGATGGCGAAGGCTGGTATCAGGAAGAAGGCAAGCCGGCACAGAGCTTGAAACCGGGAGATGTTGTAACTATTCCGGCAGAAGTAAAACATTGGCATGGTGCGAAAAAGGACGGATGGTTCAGTCATCTTGCCGTAGAAGTTCCGGGAGAAAATACCAGCAACGAGTGGTGTGAACCGGTGACAGAGGAAGAATATAACAAACTGTAAGGAGAAAAAGGCATGAAAAAAGCATTAGTATTATACTATTCCTGGTCTTGTGGAAATACAGAGCGGATTGCAAAAATGTTGCAAGAAGCAACCGGAGCAGATATTCAAAAAATAGAGACAAGTTAGAAAATACAACGTTATGTATTGTAATATCTAAAACCTCACTCCACCAACAAAGCCACCTGTGTAATAAACCTAATCGGATCTGTATGTGCCGGGGGACCTTCGAGATAAATATGTCGACAGGTTCCCTTTAAAGAAAATCCGTGTTCCTTCGCATATGCGATCAGTCTGTTGCGTATGTCAGGGATAGATTCATAGCTGCTGTGGTAAAAAATGCAGAGCGCTTTTTCTTCCGGCAGTCTTTGGATGTATTCGCCCTCACTCTGTGGCGGAACAGCGAGACAATAGGAAATCAGGTTCGGATCATCTAACGGATATTCGATAAAATACATGCGTTTGCTGGTGTCTGAGCCATATTTTCGCATAGCAGAAGGGATAATATCCCGTAAATGCTCTTTTCTTTGATCTACGGTGTCAGCGTGCATCGTGCGACGGTAAATGGTCTGTTCCGGGATCATGACCGTATGGAGTTCAAAGTCATTGTCACTTTTTACACGCTGTTTCAGTTTTTCAATATTGAGATTTAATTCATCACGAAGCTTTTCTAAACGCTCGATCATAGGTTGCATATCGGTAGTTCCGTCGTAATATGCCTGGATATCGTCTAAAGACAGACCAAGGTTTTGCAGTACGCGGATTGTCCGTATTTTGGTCAGGGAATCTGCCATGTAGTAACGGTTGCCGGTAGCGCCGTCTTTCACATCAGCTTGTAACAGATTTTTTTCTTCATAATTCAATATAATTCTTCGAGTGATGCCAAGAGATTTTGCAATTTCTCCGATAGACATCAGTCGTTCGTCTTTTTGATTCATAAAACCTCCATAAAGGCTGTAAAATTTAGAAAAAACACTTGCATCGTACACTAATGTACGGTGTAGTGTGATTATATAAAAAATGTAAAACTGTGTCAATTTTGAAGTGTGGATTCAAGGAGGTAAAATATGAAACAGACAAATAAGATAAGAAAGGGAATTGCCTGGCTGCTTTGCACAGTGCTGGTACTTGGAATATTACCGATGTTGCCACAAATGTCAATGCAGACATCTGCAGCAGAGAGTGCAGACAGCGTATTTATAGATGGTGTGGAATTGCATGCGGGCAGTCAGGAGTATTTTAAAAATGGTGATACTGCTGATAGCGGTGCAACAGGTACTTATGAGGACCATAGTGCATACTATGATACGGCGGGTGAGCTTTGGCTGAATAATTTAGAGGCACATACGATCAAAGCGGATGGAAATCTTATCATATATGTATGCAACAATCAGGCAACAAATACGAATACGGTGACTGCTGCACAGAATGAAACAGCAATAGAGGTAACCGGCTATTTGACAATCCGCTATGGTGGATATGGTGGCGGAACGGGCAGCCTGACAGTGGAAAGCGACGGAAAAGAGGCAATACAGGCAGGATTAGGCATGACTGTCTCAGATGGCGTGGAGGTGAAAGTCCAGGCGAAAAGTGGTGCTACAGCCGTATCATCGGGAGGAGTGCTGAAAATCGATGGGATCAGGACGAAGTTTGAAGCAGCGAGCGATGGCAGTACGGGAAAAGGTATTGTTGCACAAAAGGGTATTTATGTGAAAAACTCTGCCACCCTGACAGCTTTTGGAGGTGCTGCTGCTTATGAGTCTCCTTCCGGTATAGATAAGAGTGGGTATGGTTATGAAGACTATAATGTATTTACCGGCGATGCTGCACCGGGAACACAGGCAGCGAAGGATACGGTATTAGATGGTTATAAATACATACGGATTGAACCGACAGGTGTTGCAAATGTTACGACATTGACTGAGCTGCAGGCGGCAGCCCAAAATCAATATATTAGTCTTATCAATGTCATGAATGACATAACGATCACAGATACGGTATATGTCAGAAGAGCAGTGACGATCCAGAGTCCGGATGCATCCAATGTATCAAAGTTGATCAGGGGTAAGAGTCATACAGATGTAATACTGGATTTTGATGGCGCCAATGGTCATAAGTCAGATGTCGTTACATTGAAGAATATCATCGTGGATGGAAATAAGGACGGAAATACACAGACTGCATCACCTGCACTTAAATCTAAGAGTATTAACGTAAATTTAGAAAGTGGCACCGTGATTGAGAATAACCATGCAAAGGAAGGCGTAGCCATATATGTAAATCATTATAGTACGGTGACTATGCAAGAAGGCAGTGAAATCCGAAACAATGTATCTGAGAGTAACGGAACGGTTTATGTAATTGGCAATGGTGGAAATTTTGAAATGACTGGTGGAACCATCAGTGGAAACACAGTTGCCGGCAATGGAGGCGGAATCTATGAATACGGAGGTGGTTCCGCCCGCATGACCGGTGGAACCATCAGTGGAAATACTGCTAAAGGAAATGGCGGCGGTGTATATAATGTGGAGAAACTGTATGGAGGTACGATCACTGGCAACAGTACAAGTGGAAACGGAGGCGGCGTTTTCGTTCCTGTAAGTGGAGCATGTCTTTTAAACAATGATATCAATATCAGTGGCAATTATAAGGACGGTATCTGGAGTACAACAGAGCAACGCTATACCGGAGGAACAGTAAATAATCTTTATTTGTCAGATTTCGGGTCCAATGTATATGTGGAAGGTTCCTTAGTGGGAAATGCTAAGATCGGTATCACCAGTGCTCTCAAAAGTTATCCTGTTTCCATAGGTGGAGGAGATGCTAGATATATCTATGGGAAAGGTTATGTGTTGAAAGAGTCTGATGTATCTAAGTTTGTCAGTGATCAGGATGGTTTCGTAATAAAAGAAGATAATAATGAGCTTTTTTTGAAAAAAGAAGCTGCTACATTAAAAGCATCCGATTTTCAGTTTGAAGCACCACAGAGTCTGATCTACGACGGAAAAGCCAAGGAAGCAGAAATATCGAAAAAAGATGGCACTTCCTGTGGAGATATCACAGTAGAATATTATCAGGACGGAAAGAAAGTTACACCGGTCAATGCCGGAACATATACTGTAAAGATCAATGTGGCAGAAAATGATAATTATCTTGCAGCCTCCAGTCTGACAGACAGTAGCTGGACATTTACCATTGAGCCGAGAAAACTGTTAGTATTCGTTGTGGATGTTGTAATTGACAAAGGTGATGCAATGCCGGCACTTAACGTCAGAATAGATGGATTTGTAGATGGCGAGGATGAGAACAGCATTGCAGGCTTCAAGAAACCGATAGCAAAAGTAAAAGGAGCAGTTAATACAAACGATACAAATGTTAAGAATTTTGAAGTAACTTACAGTGGTGGAAATGCAACTGCAAACTATCAGTTCGTAGAAAATACAGTTGCAAAGATTATGATTAATGGTTCAGATACAACACCAAAAGAATATAAAGTCATCGAAGGAGCAGGCGGTGTATACACCTTAAATAAAGATAGCAGTTTTACTGTCCGTGTCGACGGAGAATATAAGAAGTTTGTAGATGTTGAGATTGACGGAAAGGTAGTAGACAGCAAGTATTACACAGCATGGAGCGGTTCTACTTATGTAAAATTCAAAAAAGAATTTATGAACACCTTAGCAGTTGGCGACCATGCAGTCAGATTTATTTTTGAAGACGGATATGCGACAGCAGTATTGACCGTGGTACAAAAGGATGATGCAAAGACGGAAACAGCACTGTCTGCCGATACCAATACTAATACCAATACGGAAACAGCACTGTCTGCCGATACCAATACGGCAAAAGATCAGACTGCTAATGCAACGGTAACTGCACCGAAGACCGGTGATACTTTCCAACCGATACTTTGGGCAGGAATACTGTGTGTTTCCGTAGCAGGAATGGTTGGAATCATAGCAGTCCATAAAAAGAGAAAGAAATGTCAGTAGGAAGTAAAGAATACGAAGTAACAATAAAAAGTGTGAATATGAAGCATGATCTGAGCCCCATCCACAGGAAGAAGTGGATGGGACTCAGAGTTTTTTGAGGTAATCACAGGGGGATGGGAAGGTGATAGGCAATGAAGATTTGATTAGAAAGCTTAGAGTAGGGGAAAGGGGCAACCTTTGCAAATGAAATGGAGATACAGTTTGACTCAACAGGAGGAGACAAGTTAGAAACCTCCGAAAAGCAGTTGAAGTCCTAGGTTGACAGTGTACAACAGTTACTCCGTTAAAACAGAGACAAATTGACATCTTTTATCTAACCAATTCCCGATAAGTCCTACGGCTTTTCCCATAGTGAAGGCAGCAAGAATGGTTCCGATACCCAGACCATCCAGGTGTCCTAAGAAGAAAACAGTCAGACCTGCGGTAACAGCAAGGCAGATGACATCAAAGGATATTTTGATTTTCGGATAGGCAATACCACTGATTTGCGCAAGTTCCCGTGGAAAAAGATCCGTAGGGATGATAGGGAGTCCGCAACGGTTGGAAAGTGCGATTCCCAAGCTAATCAGAAAATAGCTCATTATAAAGTAAAAAATACGCCATGGAAGATCATGTGGCAATGCTTGAATCCAAAGCTCATGAACATCTAAAAGTTTTCCAAATGCAAAACCAACAACAAAACTAAATAGATACTGTGGAATAAATTTTTTCCTTAATATCATTAAGCTCAGCACTAATAATCCCTGAAACAAATAAGTCCATGTACCAAGAGAAATATTGGAAAACACCTCAGAAAAAGCAAAAGGAACACTGGAAATGGCAGAAATTCCTGCGCTGGAATAGAGCATCAGTACAACACCAAAGCTATTAATGGTAACTGCAATGGCAAGTGCCAATTCTCCGCGAAAAGTATGAATCATGTTTTTCTTTAATGTATCATCCATGTTAATTCCTCCTACATTACTTACATTTTTAAATCTACTTTAGTATAGTGAGAGTTGAAATGAATAACAAATTGATAATTTTCATGGAATTATAGATTGTATCTATAATTAGGTGTATACTGATGATTAGAGATAGAAGGGAGGCAATCTGGTGAATCTGTTTTATTTACGCTATTTTGTGACATTGGCACATGTGCAACACTATACCAAGGCGGCAGAGCAGTTATGTATCACGCAGCCAAGTCTTAGCCATGCCATTTCGCAGATGGAAAAAGAACTGGGAGTGCCATTGTTTGAAAAAGTAGGAAGAAATACCACGTTGACACGATTTGGAGAGGAGTTTTTAAGTTGTGCGGAGCATACCCTTTCCACACTGGATGAGGGAGTTGCTTCTTTAAAACGTAGCGCACGAGGGGAAGGATTGATTCGGCTGGGATTGTTGCGCCCGCTGGGAGTGGAGTTTGTTCCACGTCTGGCAGCGCGCTTCTTAGAAGAACATCCGGATAAAGAGATTCAATTCACTTTTCATACAGATGTAACGCAGCATTTGCTGGAAGGGTTGGCAGCACGAAAGTTTGACTTATTGTTTTGCTCTAAACCACAAGAAGAGTTGGGACTGACAGCAGTTCCCATTAGAAGACAGGAATTGGTTTTGATTACCCCGAAGAATCATCCTCTGGCAGAAGAAAAATCCATAGACCTTGCCAAGACAGAACCGTATCCTTATGTTTATTTTGCAAAAAGTTCGGGAATTCGCGATGTAATTGATGAAATGTTTATAAACAGTAAAATAGTGCCGAAGATTGCCTACGAAACCGAGGAAGACCAGGTGGTTGCCGGATTGGTTTCCCAGGGATTGGGAATTGCGGTGGTTCCGTATATGGACTTATTATTGAAACTAAATCTTAATATTTTAAAAATCAATACACCTGCCTATGAGCGAAATTTTTATCTGGTAAACGATGACAGTGTATACATGTCACCGGCAGTAAAAGCATTTCAAAAATATGTATTGGCAGGTGACACATTTTCCATTTAAGCATATGTTATAGAAACAGCGAAGATGGAGAAATATATGAATTGTGCAAACAATAGAAGTCGTATAGATTTTGGATCCAATCCGTATATATTGAATGTGCCCCAAAGTACCATGGAAAATGAAAATTTTCGTACCACTGTTTGGACCGGATGTCATTTGCAAATGACATTGATGTGCATTCCGGTACGAGGAGATATTGGATTGGAGATACATGAAGATACCGATCAGGTCATTCGAGTAGAACAGGGAAGAGCCGTAGTGAAAATGGGAACCTGTAGAAGACAATTAGAGTATCAAAGAGAGGTTCGGGAGGGTGATACCGTGTTTGTTCCCGCGGGGACCTGGCATAATGTTATTAACGTAGGAAGATGTCCGCTAAAAGTATCTTCCACCTATGCTCCGCCAAATCACCCGCGGGGAACGATACACAGAACAAAGCAGGATGCCCAAAGAGAAGAGTGTTAGAAAAGTATCATAAAAGCATAAAATTACGACTCTGAAAGTTCTGAAATGAAATGCCTTAGTATAGCGCGCACGTTTTCTTTTTGGGTGTAATAAGAGCCTAATTGTTCCACAAATTGGTGCAGGTGTTCCTGATATGCGTTCATAATTTCCCCATTGTGGATTTCTAATATTAATTCGGGTACCGAAGTGCCGGTTAAAAGTGCAAGACCGAATTCATTTACAATCAGATGGTAATCAGATGAAAACTTATTAGGAAAAGGGAAAAAGCGGTAGTTTTCATATTGTTCCATCAAACGCAGAATATTTTTAAGGTGCAAAATATAAGTTTCCGGTGTATAGCAAAAGTGCAAGACCGAATTCATTTACAATCAGATGGTAATCAGATGAAAACTTATTAGGAAAAGGGAAAAAGCGGTAGTTTTCATATTGTTCCATCAAACGCAGAATATTTTTAAGGTGCAAAATATAAGTTTCCGGTGTATAGCAGGGGCGAGAATCACAGGTACCAAAAGGAATGGGAACAGGGATTTTCCCGGTGCGTATTTCGGCAGCAGTGGCTAAGGGTGCGATATCCACATAAGATTCGCAACTTAGCCGTTTTTCAAATTCAGGAATTTCATTTAAGTACAATTCGTACGCTTTTTTACCATCTTTATCATTGGTTTGCTGTATACATAAGTGCAGGAGTTCACGAGGCAACGTGCAAACAGACAGGGAGGCAGATTTTTCAAATATAGTGCCTTTCATATGGCGTATATTAGAAAAATAGGAGCTAAAATTCCCAGAGTCAGTATGAGAAACAAATACCGGAGAACAAAGGGATAAATGTTCCTGATATTGTTCGGTATATGCTTTTACCAGTGCAGGGTCGGTGGACATCAGGGTAATATAATTTTCCATTGCGCAACAGACTGATAAGAGAACGGTCAAGTGTCATCAAAAATGACATATAAACAAAAGTGACAAATACGGCGATTGTATTGAGTAAAAAGGGTTGAAATTGATAAGATAGATATAACAACCAAAATGACAGTTATCAAAGAAAATATGGGGATTCGCGATAAAATAAATTATCAGAAAAAAAAATAAAAGGGTCAGAAAACACAGACAAGCATGCGAGGAGAAAGGTTATGGTAGGAAAACTTGAAATTAATATCAAGAAAAATGCAATGGCGGTTATGGTGAGTGTAATACCAAATGGGGATACAAACATTACAGAGGAACTATTGAGTGAGGAATTACAGAATCGTGGAATTGTGTCGGGAGTTGACCGGGAATTATTTAATGAGATTGCAGAACATGGCATATACAAAAAAGTATATATTGTTGCGCAGGGGGAATATGCAACACCGGGAAAAGCAGGGTACTATGAGTTCCTGTTTGATAAAAACGTACAGCAAAATATACCCAGGATAAACGAGGATGGAAGTGTTGATTATTCTCCGGTTATTCAAATGGTAGAAGAGGGACAACTTTTGTGGAAATGAATGTAGAAGGAAGCTTAGAGGTAGATGGCGTTATCGAAGGAGCAATCGTAAATGCAGGAAAGGATATTGTTGTCCATCAGGGAATTCACGGAATGGATAAAGCGGTCATCAAGGCAGGGGGCTCTCTTACCACCAACTTTATCGAAGAAGCAGAAGTAACGGTAGGATTAAACCAGATGATTTTAAGAAGCTCCGATGATAAAAGAATTTTAGAATATGCTTCTGATATTAATTCTTCCGGAGAAAACCTAAAGGAAATTATCAATAAAATATTAGATTTGTCCAAGATAGAGTCTGGAAAAATGGAAATCATCAATGTTTCCTACAGCACGGTGCAATTAATAGATAATGTTACAAGTATGATTGCCACATTGGCAGAGGAAAAAGCCCTGGAGTTAAAGTTTGAAATCGACCCGGAGCTTCCGGAACAGTTGATTGGTGACGAAACCCATATTCGACAGGTATTGGTAAACCTTATGACTAATGCGGTAAAATACACAAAAGAAGGAAGCGTTACATTTAAAGTCCAAGTCAAGGAGATGGATAAAAAGAAGGAAAACTGTAAAGTACTTTTTGCCGTAAAAGATACCGGAATAGGAATCCGAGAAGAAGATAATAAGCGTCTGTTTATGAAGTTCGAGCGTCTTGACTACAATAAAAATAAAAATGTAGAGGGAACCGGGCTTGGAATGACTATTGTAGCAGAGCTTTTAGAAGCCATGGCAAGTAAAATAGAAATAGAAAGTGTTTATGGAGAAGGTTCGGAGTTTTCTTTTATTTTACAACAGAGAATCTCGGTATTAGACGGTGTGGGAGATTATGAATCAGGAAGAAAGAGCAGAAGTATTGAAAAAAAACAGTATATAAGTTATACTGCACCGGAGGCACGAATTCTTATTGTGGATGATGTACAGGTAAATCTAAAGGTGGCATGTGGACTGCTAAAACCATTAAAAATGCAGGTAGATACAGCAGAATCCGGTTTTGAAGCAGTGGATAAGGTAGAAAAACAGCGGTATGACCTTGTTTTGATGGATCACATGATGCCGGAAATGAACGGTATTGAGGCAACAAAACGAATCCGAGAGTTGTGTGATAAAACAGGAGACACTTATTATTGTAAATTACCGATTTTGGCACTTACGGCAAATGTAATGTCCAGTATGTACGAAAGATATATAGAAGAAGGGATGCAGGACTTTATAAGTAAGCCTATCAATGGAAAAGAATTGGAAGAGATTTTGCTCAAATGGTTGCCGAGAAACAAGATTATTTTCGGAGACAGGGACGGAGAAAAGGAAGAAGAGCAAGAAAAGGAGGAGACAGAAGAGAATAAAGAAACTGCCAAAGGATGGGGTATTACCATTGCGGGAATAGATACGGAAGAAGCACGACAATACTATTCGGATGAGGACATGTATCAGGAGTGCTTAAAAGACTACTTGAATTCCATTTCCAGGACAGCAGAAAAAATAGAAAAGTTTCGACAGGAAGAGGATATCGAGAATTATACAATTACCGTACATGGATTAAAAAGCGCTTCTAAGATGGTAGGCGCAATGGAAATTTCAGAAAAAGCCAAGATATTGGAAGAATATGGACATGAGGAAAAGTGCGAAGAAGCATGGAAGCACACCGGTGAATTGTTAGAGATGTTAAAAGAATGTGAAAGCAACCTGAAGAACTATTTTGGAATCAGTGCGGAGGAGTCAAAAGAGGACTCCAAAGCAGTTTTAGAAAAGAATGAAATGTTGGAGAAATTAGCAATCCTAAAAGAGGTAGCGGAAAATTTTGATATGCAAGGCTTGATGGAATGGGAAGAAACCTATGGAACGGCAAAAGTATCAGACGAATATGAGAAAACATGGAAGGAAATCATGGATGCAGTAGAGCGTGTTGCATTTATGGATATCGTAGAGCAAATTTCCAAACTGCAAGAGACATAAAGTGAAAGTTTGAGTGTAATGAAAGACGAGGAAGTAATTATGTTAAAAGAATTAAAGGAAAATAAGATAATATTTTGGAGTTTATCAGTAATTCTACCAATTTTTTATGTGACTATTTTAAATGGTGGAATTGGCGGCGCAGTATACATAGGCAATCTGTTGGGTGCATATTTAATGGAATGTGTTTTCTATTTTATTACTAATTGGATATATGGAAGAATATCTAAAGAAGTGACAAAGAATAATTCTATTTCTCTTATGATAGGCTTTGTAATTTATGTTCTAATTATGGTAATTCAGTTTAGGGCAATTTAATTATGAAATAGTGTTAAACTGAAAGTTTGAAGTAGATACAACTATTGATTTAGTATTTTAGAAGACATAGTATCAGGGTTCTCATAGTTGACAATAGATTGGAAATAATTGTATAATATTTTTCAGTGAGTGTTGTTATAATTATAGTAAGTTTGTAAAATGGAGGAATCAATAATGGCATTTTTAGATGATTTTGGAAAAAAGATATCACAGGCAAGCCAGTCTACTTTGCAGAAGACAAGAGAAATGGCGGATGTAGCAAAATTAAATATGCAGATTACCGACGAAGAAAAGAGAATTAATGATACATATCTTGAAATTGGAAAGAAATATGTAGAATTACATGCAGCGGATAGTGAAGAAGCAATGTCCGGTATGGTACAGGCAATTGCAGATAGCAATAAGAAAATTCAGGATTTAAAGGCACAGATACAGATAATCAAAGGTGTAGTACGTTGTGAGAATTGTGGCGCAGAAGTAGCAAAAGAATCTGCTTTCTGTCCATCTTGCGGAAATAAGATGCCGGAAATCGTACAGCCAGTAGTAGAGCAGCCGGTAGCAGAAGCTAAGAAATGTGCAAATTGCGGAGCAACATTAGATAATGGTGCGCTGTTTTGTTCTGAGTGTGGAACAAAGGTAGAGTAGTTTACAGTATATGTAAAAATATTTTTTAATAAACGAGGAGGATGGTTATGCAAAAGACCAAATTAGGAGTTTCAGTAGGATTATTAGGAGCAGCGGCATATTTCAGCGCAGCATTCGGAGGATATGTAGCAATGTTTATCGTTGCCGGATATATCTTATTATTTGAGGAAAATGAATGGCTTAAGAAAGTAGCTGTAAAAGCAGTTGCATTAATGATTACAGTAGGTGTGATTATTACTACAATCGGATTAATTCCGGACGTACTTAGCTGGTTAACTAATTTCTTAGCTGTATTTAATGTATATTTTTCAACAGGAACGATTGGTTCATTTTTCAATTCTATTACCAATGCAATTGATATTATTAGAACCGTGTTCTTCTTAATCTTAGGTGTTAAGGCATTAAATCAGGGAACAGTAACAGTTCCGGTTGTTGATAACTTAATCAACAAATATATGGCATAATTGGTGTTTTCAAACCACAGATAATAACGAAAAGAAGTTGTTGAGATAGTCTCAATGGCTTCTTTTTTTTATGCAATAGGAAATTAAGAAAAAATGGACAAAACAGTGGAAATTTTTTTAAGAAAATCCAATTAGTGGAAAAAGTAAAAGGAACTGTTGAGAGAGATTCTCAATAGCTCCTTTTTGCTTGCAGGCATATGGGGATTCGTGTATTCTCTATTTTGAGTTAGCAATTTCTAACTCATAAAGAGAAAAGCGAGGTACAATATGAAAAAAATAATAAGTGGAGTTTGTGTGGCGTTGGGGTTCATTTCCCTTGGACTTGGAATACTTGGAGTTATTCTTCCGATTTTGCCAACGACCCCATTTCTTTTACTTGCAGCAGCACTTTTCGCCAGAGGGTCTGTGCGGTTTCATCAGTGGTTTACAGGAACAAAGCTGTATAAAAAATACATAGAAAATACCGTGAAGAAGAAGGAAATGACCGTAAAAGCGAAAGTATCTGTATTAACCCCCATTTCGTTATTGTTATTGATAGGATTTATTATGTCTCCGGTTTGGTATGCGAAAGCAATTATTGCAGTGGTGGCAGTATTTCATTATTATTACTTTTTGTTCCGTATCAAAACAGTGGAAGAACCAGACTTCCCAGAGGGCTGTGAGGATTAGGTGATATGGATATCAAGGAAAAACGAGAGAAAGAAAAAGAAATGTTAGGGCTGATGGTGCAGGTCTATTGTAGGGGAAAGCATAAGCAGAAAAAGGGATTATGTCCACAATGTGAGGAGTTACGGGATTACGCCTGGGTGCGTACCGACAAATGTCCGTTTATGGAGACAAAAACCTTTTGCAGTGCCTGTAAGGTGCACTGTTATGCACCTAAAATGCAGGAGAAGGTAAGAGAAGTTATGCACTATGCCGGTCCTAGAATGTTATGGTATCATCCCTGGGCTGCCATAAAACATATAAAAGTTACCATACAGAATAAAAGGAAAGAAAAGAGGAACGGTCATGTTTCATAAGAGGTTATTACAGGAATTTCGAGACAACAACAAGTATGTAGTGGGGATGGTTATAACGCAATGGGTGATGCTGTTGGCAAATGTTTGTTTGATGTTTGAAACAGCAAAATTTGTTTCTGCCATGGTGGGCGGAGAACCTTTGCAAAACCATGGAATTACGTTACTGGCAGTGCTTGGAGTGGTAGTTTTGGTAAGAGGAGGAATGTCTTATCTTAATAGTCGTTATTCCTTTCAGGCATCTAAAGTGGTAAAAGAACGACTTCGTACCTTGGTGTATGAAAAGTTAATGCGTTTAGGCAGCAGTTATCGAAAAGAATTTCAGACCTCCGAGGTAGTACAGATTAGCACTGAAGGGGTAGAGCAGTTAGAGATATATTTTGGAAAATATGTGCCCCAGTTTTTTTATAGTATGTTGGCACCGATTACCCTATTTATAATCGTGGGCACCATGAATCTAAAGGTTGCCGTAGTGCTTTTGGTGTGTGTACCTTTGATTCCGGTTTCCATTGTGGCAGTACAGAAATTTGCCAAGAAAATGCTGACAAAGTATTGGGGAACTTACACAGAGTTAGGGGATTCCTTCTTGGAATGTTTGCAGGGGCTTACTACGTTAAAAATTTATCAGGCAGATGAGCGTTATGCCAAAAAGATGGATGAAGAATCCGAGAAGTTTCGAAAAGTTACCATGCGTGTGTTAATTATGCAGCTAAATTCTATCAGCATCATGGACTTGGTAGCCTATGGCGGAGCAGCGGCAGGAATTATCTTAAGCATTTTAGAATATAAAAGCCATGGAATTGATTTGGCACAGTGCTTTTTCATTATTATGATTTCGGCAGAATTTTTCCTTCCCCTTCGATTATTGGGCTCCTTTTTTCATATTGCCATGAATGGAAATGCAGCAGCAGATAAAATATTTCGGTTAATTGATTTAGAGGAAGAACCGGTAAAAGAAGCAGTAAATGTTATAAGCGAGGAAAAAGGTATTTCCCTGGAAAAAGTCGTTTTTTCCTATGAACCGGGGGAAACAATTTTACAAGATATTACCGTAGAGGCAAAGCGGGGATTGACCGCGTTGGTAGGAGAATCCGGATGTGGGAAGAGTACCATTACAGCCTTAATTATGGGAGAACAAAAGCCACAGCAGGGAAGGATTCAAATCGGTGGAGTGGAGCAATCACAGATTTCCTCAGAAAATTTACGAAAAAGAATCACCAGAATCCGTCATGACAGTTATTTGTTTGCGGGAACTATTCGGGAGAATCTGAAAATGGGAAAAGAAGATGCTACGGAAGAAGAGATGTGTGTAGCGCTAAAACAAGTAAATCTACTGGAATTTGTAACAGAAAACGGTGGGCTGGACTATGTACTCTTGGAAAAGGCATCGAACCTCTCCGGAGGGCAGAAGCAACGTCTTGCATTAGCAAGGGCATTGCTGCATAATAGCGAGATTTATATTTTCGATGAAGCAACCTCCAATGTGGATGTGGAAAGTGAAAATGACATTATGGAAGTGGTAAAAGAGCTGGCAAAGACAAAAACAGTGCTCTTGATTTCCCATCGACTTGCTAATGTGGTAGCGGCAGACCGAATCTATGTGTTAAAAGAGGGAAAAGTCATAGAACAGGGACAGCATGAGGAGCTTTACCGACAGCAGGGGTATTATCAAAAGCTGTTTCAACAGCAAAGTGACTTGGAGCAGTTCGGAAAGGAGGCGGCAGTTCGTGGATAAGAAAATGGTAAATATAGAGAAACAGCGAAGTGCAATAGGTGTCATGTTAGGACTGATTGGTATGATAAAGCCTTTGCTTGGAATTATGTTTATAGCAATTCTTATGGGATGTATCGGGAATCTTATGGCAACGTTTATTACGGTGTTAGGTGGCGTTGGAGTCAGCAGTCTGCTGGGATATTTTCCAAATATATCATTAAAGGTGGTTTTTGGTATTATCATTGTGTGTGCGGTACTGCGTGGTATTTTGCGTTATACCGAACAGGCAAGCAACCACTATATTGCATTTAAATTGTTAGCACGAATTCGTCATCAGGTGTTTGCTTCTTTGCGCAATCTGGCTCCGGCAAAATTAGACGGAAGAGAAAAGGGAAACCTTATTTCCATTATTACCAGTGATATTGAGCTTTTGGAAGTGTTTTATGCTCACACAATTTCTCCAATTGCCATTGCAGTTATTACATCCCTTGTAATGAGTTTTTTTATCGGTCATTATCAGGCTGGATTGGGAATTTTGGCAGCGGTATGTTATGTCATTGTAGGAGCGGTGATTCCTATTATAAACGGAAGAGCCGGACAAGCCTACGGACAGGAGTATCGTAGTATTTATGGAAAACTGAATACCCCGGTATTAGATAATCTGTATGGTTTAGACGAGATTTTGCAGTACCAAAAACAGCAGGAACGTGAAAAGAAAATGGAAGGGTTTACCCGGCAGTTAGAGCAGGTAAATCATACGTTAAAAAAGAAGGAGTCCATACAGCGTATCAGTACCGATACGGTTATACTGCTGGCAGGAATTTTGATGATGGTATGTAGCGGGGCAATGGCAGAACGAGGCAGCATTACACTGGGAGAAGCCATTGTGTGTACCATTGCCATGATGAGTTCTTTCGGACCTGTGGCAGCCTTATCCACCTTATCCAATAACCTGAATCAGACCCTGGCAAGTGGAAATCGTGTATTGAATCTTTTAGAAGAAGAACCAATGGTAGAGGATGTCCACAGTCAAGTGGAATTGCCAACAGGGGATATGTGTACGCAACAGGTTTCTTTTGCGTATCATGTGGAAAACCATCCTTCCGAAAAGGCGCAGATTTTAAAAGATTTTTCCATTCATATAAAAAGAGGAACCATTCACGGAATCTTAGGAAAAAGCGGTTGTGGAAAGTCTACATTGTTAAAATTATTTATGCGATTCTATGAAACAGACAGCGGTAAGGTGCTGTATGGGAAGGAAAATGTGAATGATATAGATACCAAAAGGCTAAGAGAGGGGATTTCTTATGTGACGCAGGAGACATTTTTGTTTGAAGATACCATTGAGAATAATATCAAAGTGGCAAAGGCAGATGCCACTAGAGAAGAAGTGGTGGAGGCAGCAAAAAAAGCATCTATTCACGAATTTATTTCTTCCTTGCCACAGGGGTATGATACGAAATTGCGTGAACCGGGAAATTCTGTTTCCGGTGGAGAACGCCAGAGAATTGGGATTGCCCGTGCATTTTTACATGATGCGGATATCATATTGTTAGACGAGCCAACCAGCAATATTGACAGTTTGAATGAGGGAATCATTTTAAAGAGCCTGTTAGAAGAAAAGAAAGATAAGACCATTGTACTGGTGTCCCATCGCAAATCTACTATGGGAATTGCAGACGAAATGACACAAATGTAGTGGAAAAATTATCCAAAACACTCTTGACATATTGCATTTCCAGTGATACATTTATATTAAGTTAAACGGTTAAGCAAACGTGCAAATTGTGCAGTTTGCTTAAAATTTACCGTCATGCTTAAACGATTAACCAGTCAAAATAAAAGGAAAGGCAGAGGAGAAGGATGAAGAGAAAAAGTTTAATGATTGTGTTGGCAGCAACCTTAGCGCTGTCCATGGGGGCAATGGGATGTGGAAACAAGGACACAGGAAGCAATGGAACCAAACAGGAGGAGTCAAAAGAGGATACCTTTACAGTGACCTTTTATGATTCAGACGGCAAGACAGAGTTAAAGACAGAAAAAGTAAAGAACGGAGAGTGCGTAACAGAATATGAACCGGAAAAAGACGGAGAGATTTTTGTGGGATGGTTTGCAACACCGCAGATGACACATCGATTTGATTTTTCCACTCCGGTTACCAGTGATATGAATATTTTCGGAGGATTTGTAACCTATCAGGAAGATACCAGAGGATTTGCAATTTTAGGAAGTGGAAAGAGCCGGGTATTAATGGAATCTAACTGGGGAAATATCATTGGAGATGCCCAGAAAATGACAAAGGAAGACGAGAGTGATGCCAACTGCTACACCATTACCGTAGACCTGGCAGAAGGAGATGAGTTCCAGTTTGCAGTAGATACTTCTACCGGTTCTTCTTGGAAAAACCAGCGTGGATATGGATATTTGGATACCATTTCAAAGGATGGAAAAGACTATTTTGCCAACTCCGGCGGATTGGGAGACACCAGTACAAAGCGTTCTAACATCAAGTGTGCTATCGCAGGAAATTATACGTTTACCTTGACTACCTATCCGGGAGAGGATACTTACGAAACAGATAATTCCAATTATACAGAGGATAACAAAGAAGCATTTAACATCAATCCATATGATGTAATTACATGGACTTATAACGGGGAAAGCACCGCAGACAATGGAGCAACCCAGACAGATTATTACATTAAGGGAGCAAAAATTACCGGATGGGAAGATGTATATTCCGATGAAACAAAGTTCAAAGAAGAAAATGGAATTTATACATTGACGGTAGACTTAGAAGAGGGAGACGAGTTTATGTTTACCTCTCTGGTAACAGTAGGGGATACCAGTGGTGTAGGAACAGAATATATTCGTTACACCAATATTCCGGTAGAGGATATGGAAAGCCAGTCTTTTGTAACAGGTACCGATAGTGCCAACTTAGTAGCAAGTCAGACAGGAACTTATACCTTTACCTATGATCCAGCTACAAAAATCTTAACCGTAAGCTGTCAGTAGTGTAAGAAATATTACACGGTAGGTCTTATGCAAACAAATCGTGTTTCTCAATAGGAATACGCTTGATGGCGTTTTCCATACAGGATAGCAGAACTTCTGCTTTTTCTGTGGTAAGAGTTGGCAGGTAGTAGACAGTTGGGTGGTTCTTGAGACAATCATACAAAGTCTGTTCTATCACCAGAATATTACGATCAGAAAGAGCAGAAAGATCTGCAAAATCCTTAACATAGACAATATGTTCAAAAAGTGGCTGTAAGTATTCCTTCCGTTCCTGATTAGGAGTATCTAACAGACAAAGCGTGTAAGGATTGTCATGAAAATGTTTTTTTGCCTGTTGTGCAATTTTTTCATAATCAGAATTGATTTGGAAAAACAGCGGGTCATTAATCATACAGTCCAAAGCAATCAACGGAGCAAAGTTATTGTCACCGATTTGTCTGAAATATTCGGAAGAAATATCGTAACACAAAATAGCATCTGCATGGTCAAATTTGTCCTTGTAGGTGTCACTTAAATAAATCAAATCATAGTTCTTTTCGTGGAGAAAAGAAGCTAGAAAATTAATAAAATGCAGTTGTTCTGCGTTTTTCAAAGTAGAAAAATCAGGAGATACATAAAGAGCAGCCATACCGCTTCTGTTCGTGGCAAGAGCCTTGGCAGATTGGTTGGGGGTGTAGCCTAACAGGTTGATTACCTGCAATACTTTTTTGCGGGTTTTGTCGCTGATACGTTTGTCACTTCTTTCGTTGATGACGTAGGAAACAGTGGCAACAGAAACTCCCGCTTCTCTGGCTACGTCTTTGATGGTAATGTTGTTTTTCATAATCAATTTGCTCCTTTTACTCCTGAGTTGTAATTTTGTTATATAGAATTTTGGAAAATTTGTCAACTAAAAAGTACAGGAAAGGAAAAAAGACATGAACGAATATGCAATGTTGCATATCCCAGATTCCCGTTACTGCTTTGCAACCGGAGAAAAGGAGCTGGTGCTTCGACTTCGGATGTCAAAAGAGGACGAAAAAGCAAAGGTTTTTCTGATTTATGCACAGAAGTATGATTTTACTTTTTGTCGGAAAAAACAACCGATGGAAATAAAATACAGCGATAAACTTTATAATTACTATGAAATCAAAATGCAGCTTACCGATGTGAGGTTTGCTTATATTTTTCAGATAGAAGAGGGAGGAGATACCTGGTATTTCAGTGAAGACGGTGTAACAAAAGAATATCGTTTTGAAGAAGGGTTTTACAATTTCTTCCAAATGCCCTATATTAATAAAAACGATGTAATGCATACCGTAGACTGGATGCGGAGTGCAGTATTCTATCAGATATTTGTAGAACGTTTTTATAAGGGGAATGAAAAAAAGGATACCAATTACATCAACATGAAGTGGGATGAGTTACCGACACCCAAAAGTTTTGCCGGGGGAGATTTGGCAGGCATCATGAAAAAAATGGACTATCTAAAAGAACTTGGTATTAATGCCTTGTATCTTACACCGGTATTTCGTTCCATTTCCAATCACAAGTATGACACCATTGATTACTTTACGGTTGATCCACAGTTTGGAACAAAGGAAGAGTTAAGACAGTTGGTAAAGTTGGCACACGACAACGGCATTCGTGTAGTACTGGATGCGGTATTTAATCATTGCAGTATGTATATGCAGCAATTTCAGGATGTGATGGAGAAGGGAAAAAATTCCCGGTATTATGATTGGTTTTTGATAGAAGGGGATGTGCCGGATCCGGAAAAAATGAATTACGAATGTTTTGCAGCATGTAATTATATGCCAAAACTCAATACATCCAACGAAGAGGTACAGGAATTTTTGTTAGGGGTTGCAGTGTACTGGATTCGGGAAGTGGATATTGACGGATGGCGCTTGGATGTGTCGGATGAGGTATCCCATGATTTTTGGCGAAGATTCCGTAAGGCAGTGAAAAAACAGAAACCGGATAGTGTTATCATTGGAGAAAACTGGCACGATGCTTATGCTTATCTTATGGGAGATCAATACGACAGCATTATGAATTATGCATTTACCAAGGCATGTCTGGATTATTTTGCCAAAGGTGTTTTTTCTGCAAAAGAAATGGCAGAGAAATTAAATGCAAATCTGATGCGAAATATGGAACAGGTAAATCGTATGATGTTAAATTTATTGGATTCTCACGATACGCATCGATTTTTCAGTGAGGTGAATAAGGATAAGGACAAGATGCTTGCAGCGATTGCACTGGAAATGGTATTTGAGGGAGCTCCGTGTCTTTACTACGGGACAGAGCTTTGCATGGAAGGGGGATATGATCCGGATTCACGAAGAGGATTTCCATGGAATCAAGAGTCTTGGGATATGGACTTCTTAGAAACCGTAAAAGAGTTGATTCATATTCGTAAGCAACCGGTAGTTCAGTATGGGGAGATTCAGATTACCGAGGAGAAGGAAATGCTTCGGGTAGAACGAAATGGTGAACAAAATAGGATTATACTTCGAATCAATATGACAGAAAAAAAGGACATTCCAAAGCAGGCAGAAGAAGTGGTGCTTTGTGAAGGAAATAGATTTTTAATTACTTTAATGGAGAATTAAAGGGGAAAGGATTGAGGCAAAGATGAAAAGAAAAAGTGCATTGTTTTTAGCAGTAGTAATGGGAATTTCCCTGTTGACAGGTTGTGGAGGAACATCTGAAAGTAAGACAGATGCCAAGTCCGGACAAGGAACAAATGGTGTGTTTACCGGAGAATTAGAGAAGAATGTAACAATTCGGGTACTGGAAAATGATACGGCAATTTCTAAGGGATATTTTGATGAGCTGATAAATGCCTTTAACGAGGAATATAAGGATAAAGGAATTACAGCTGTAGATGCAAATATGGATCAGTATTTAGATCTTGCTAATGATGGACCTTATGGTTACGGACCGGACGTATTGTATCAGGCAAATGATGTGATTATGCAGTACGCAGAAGGAAAACATATTTATCCGCTTCCGGTGGAATCCATGGAGTGCTATAAAGAGATTCCGAAGACTGCATGGGATGCCTATAAGACAGAAGTAGATGGCAATACTTATTACTGCGGTGTTCCAATCAATGTGCAGACAGCAATGCTTTATTATCGTACCGACTTGTTACCGGAAGACTGGCAGACCACATGGGATAAAGATGGCAATCAGGTGCCGGATATGGTAGAAAACTGGAACGATATGTATGCCTATTCGTTACAAAGACATCAGGAAGATGCGTCCAAATACGGATATATGAAAGCCATCTATGATGTATATTTTTCCAGTGGATTTCTGTTTTCTTATGGAGGATATGTATTCGGAGATAACAATACCAATCCGGAAGATATTGGATTTTCCAAGGGAGAAGCAGAGAAGGGAGCATGGGTGCTGTCTCAGCTAGCTTCTGCCATGAACGAAGAATGTATTGATGATACTATTAATACCAATGCATATGGTAAGTTAGCAGACGGAACATATTTTGCAACAATTTCTACCCCGGATGTGTATTCTACCTTTTTAGATGAATTGGTAATGGAGTATGAAAAAGAGGGATTGTCCACGGAAGAAGCAAACACAAAGGCACAAGAAAATCTGGTAATGACTACGGTGCCAAAATTACCGAAAAGTGGAGATTTGTCAGAAGAAAATCCAGAATTAATAGATGCAAAGACGATGGGGGGTGTAAATGGATATGCAGTGAGTGCTTATACCAAGGCACCAAATGCCAGCCTTGCTTTTGTGGAATTTGCGGCAAGTTACGACATGCAGGTAAAACGAAGTGAAATGTTGGGAGTGGCACCGGCAAGAGAAGATGCTGCTGAGCAGGTTGGAGGAGTATCCCAGTTATTGTATCAGAACTTGGAAAAAGGAACCATCGTTCTTATGCCATCCATTCAGGAAGTAGCGCAGATATGGACTCCGGCACAGACGTTTTTCACGGATATTGCCAAAGATGCATTTCGTAGTGAAAGTGAGAAAAAATATCCGGATATAACCTCTATGAAAGCCGGATTAGAGTCAGTAGATAAGCAGATTCACGATGCAATCTTTACGTTGAAGTAAGGAGAGAGGAAGAAATGAAAGAACGAATAAAAAACAGTAGTGGGAAAACAAGACTCTCCATGCTAGTGATGGGGGCAGGACAGCTTGCCTATGGTAGAATCGGAAAGGGATTGTTATTCCTGCTGGCAGAGATTAGTATTTTATATTATTTTATCAGCCGTGGTTTCGGAGACATAAAGGGATTTTTTACTCTGGGAGAGCAAAAAGGCGATGCCTGGCTTGGAATTCAGGGGGATAACTCCGTTGTAATGCTTTTGATGGGAATTTTTGCATGGATTGTATTGGCGGCACTGATATGTCTATACCGTTGGAATGTAAAAGATGCCTGCCATATGCAGGAACTTCAACAGCAGGGCAAGCCACTGCCTACGTTTCGGCAGGAACTTTCCAATCTGGTAGATAAAAAATTTTATGTAACGGTGTTAGTACTTCCTGTAATCGGAGTATGTGTGTTTAATATTCTTCCCATTATCTTTATGATTTTGATTGCATTTACCAACTATGGTGGAAATATTGTACCGCCGGAATTGGTAGACTGGGTAGGATTACAAAACTTTTCCAAATTATTGACGTTGTCACAGTTTGCCCCTACGTTTTTCAAGATTTTGGGTTGGAACCTTTTGTGGGCAGTGTTGTCCACTGCGTTAAATTATTTTGCAGGTCTTGGGCTTGCATTGTTATTGGAAAAAGAGTGCGTAAAAGGAAAGGCATTCTGGAGAGCATTTCCGGTACTTGCGTATGCCATTCCGGGATTTATTACATTGTTAGCTTTTAAGTTTATGTTTTCTTATGGAGGTCCTATTAATCAGTTAATTACCGCAAGTGGCGGAACTGCCATTGGTTTCTTGGATTTGGATGCAAAATGGACTGCGAGAATCATAGGACTTTTGGTAAATTGCTGGATTAGTGTTCCATCTATTATGCTTCTTGCAACGGGGATTTTATCTAATCGAGATACTTCTTTGTATGAAGCAGCAAAAATTGATGGAGCAGGACGTTGGAAGCAATTCCAGAAGCTGACACTTCCCTTTGTATTGTTTTCCACTATGCCGGTGCTAATCAGTCAGTTTATTGGAAACTTTAATAACTTTGGAATTTTCTATTTCTTACGAGGTGGACTGTATCTGGACGGATATTTCCTTGCCAGCGATACAGACCTGTTAATTAACTGGCTGTATAATTTGTCCATCGATAATAACTATTACTGCATCGGTGCAGCGATTAGTTTGGTGATTTTTATTATTACCTCTGTGATTTCACTGATTGTATATGTGAAGTCACCATCTTATCGAGAGGAGGACACCTTCCAATGAGAAAAAAATGGAAAACTGGAAGAGTGGTGGATACCACAGTTACTTACATATTGCTGATAATAGTGGCATTTATTTTCTTTTTCCCATGCCTGTGGCTGATATTGGCATCTTTTTCAAAGTCGGGAACCATTTATTCCTTTGACGGATTTTTCCCAAAGGAGTACAGTTTTGCAAGTTTTGAAAAATTATTTACAGATACTTCCTTATATAACTACCCGCAATGGTTTTTTAATACATTATTTGTAGCGGCAGGAAGTTGTGTACTGGGTACATTTCTAACTATACTGACAGCATATACCATGTCCAGATTTGAATTTAAGGCAAGAAAGCCTATTATGAAAACAACGATGGTACTTGGAATGTTTCCGTCTTTTATGGGAATGATTGCAGTCTATTTGTTAATGACACAGTTTAATCTTATCAATCACTTATGGGGACTGATTTTGATTTACAGTGCAGGAGCACCTATGGGGTATCTCACCCAGAAGGGATTTTTTGATACCATTCCAAAGGCAATTGACGAGGCGGCAAGAATTGATGGGGCTACCAATTTGCAGGTATTTACCAAGATTAATCTGCCACTTTCCAAACCTATGATAGTCTATACGGCATTGACTTCATTTACCTGGCCGTGGAGTGACTTTATTTTGCCAAAACTGTTATTAAAAGAAAAGAATCTTTACACAGTGGCAGTAGGGTTAATGAGTCTTGACGAGACAGAGTTTGCAAGGTTTGCGGCAGGAAGTGTATTTATTGCGGTGCCGATTGTAATTTTGTATTTTTGTCTGGTAAAAAATATGGTAAATGGAATGGCTGCCGGAGCGGTAAAAGGATAAAAATATTATACATAATTTAGCAAATATTATATATTGACGTGTATATAGCCAGATGCTATCATTTTTAGTACTAAAGTACGATAAATGGAAATGGTGAATGCAGGGAGGCAGAACACGGATGAGTAAATTAAAAGCAAAGTTGCAAAAGATGAAGCTGGGAAAAAAGATTGGCTATGGGTATACCATTGTAATCAGATTAATGGTTATGTCTGGAATACTTAGTATTATTGGATTAACAACATTAGCAATAAAGTTTAATGGATATGTAACAGGAGCCCAGCAGGCTGATTTAGCGGTAAAAGAAAGTATTATAGATATTACTACTGCAGCACGAAGTATTCGAGAGATGGCATTAAATGATGATAAAAGCCAGTATGATACTTATAAGAAAAATGTAGAAGAAGAGCTTTCTGATGCAGGAGTACAGCTAAAAAGTTTAAAAAAGACAAAGATGATAGACGATGGTTTGTATAATAAATATGTAAAGGCATTAAATGATTGGGGTACCGTTGGTTATGGCATTATTGAGCAAATAGAAAATGGTGATGTTGATGGAGCAACAGAACAGATTCTGACTGTGTGTACGCCGGCATTAAATGATTTGATGGCTTTAGCAGATCAAATGGATGATATTACGGATAAGGAAACAACAAATGCTGTTGTGACAAGTAGAGTAATTGCCATTGTTGATGTAATTATAGTTATTGGATTTATCATTTTTGCAAGTATCGTAGCCAAGAATGTAGGTGGACTTATTACTTCTTTAATTATTGAACCACTTCATGATATTGAGGATGTGGCGGCAGAACTTGCAAAGGGCAATCTGCAGAGTGAGCTAAAGTATCATTCGGATGATGAGATTGGAAATCTAGCCCATAGCTTGCGCAAATCTACGACAATATTATCTTCTTATGTAGGAGATATTTCAAGAGCAATGAAGGAGTTTTCTAATGGCAATTTTGATATACAGCCGGAGGTAGAATGGAAGGGAGATTTTGAAGAGATTTTAGCATCTTTTATGAGCTTCGAAAAGAGTATGTCAGAATTGGTAAAAGGGCTGCAAGGAGTGGCGAATGAAGTGTCAGATGGTTCAGGTCAGGTAGCAGCAAGCTCGAATGATCTTGCGCAAGGAGCAACAGATCAGGCGGCAGCAACGGAGGAGCTTACAGCATCCTTAGCAAGTGTTTCCGAACGAGTAGCCCAGAACGCAGAAAATGCCAAGGAAATTAGTAAAAAGGTTGAAACGCTTGGGGAAGAAATTGTAAATAGTAATGGTAAGATGGCAGAGATGGTTTCTTCCATGGGAGAAATCAGTAATTCTTCACAAGAAATCAGCAAAATTATTGCAACCATCAATGAAATAGCATCACAGACGAATTTACTAGCACTAAATGCATCCATTGAAGCAGCCAGAGCCGGAGAAGCAGGAAAAGGATTTGCAGTTGTTGCAGATCAGGTGTCATTGTTAGCGGCACAAAGTTCGGAGGCAGCAAAAGAATCATCAGCACTAATTGAATCCTCTGTGAAGGCAGTTGAAAAAGGAATGGTTATTGCAGATGAAACTGCAAAGCAGTTAGGTGATGTAGTTGAAAATTCTAAAAATATTGTGCAGAATGTAAATGAAATTGCAGAAGTCTTAGATTCACAGGCTGTAGCAATTGAACAGGTAGATCAGGGTGTAGAACAGATTAACGATGTAGTACAAACTAATTCAGCATCTTCGCAACAGTGTGCAGCCGCTAGCCAGGAAATGAGTAGTCAGGCAGAAAATTTGAAAGAGTTAATTTCAAAGATAACTGTAGTTTAGAAAATGTAAGGAGCTTCTATTGGAAAAACGTAGAAGCTCTTTACATTTTCTTTTTTTTGACTTAAAATAGTTAGGAACCGAAGCGATAAAAGGAGAAATGAAAATGGAAACAGGAAAAATGATTAATCGAATTTCCAATCGTCTGCGCAGACGTTCCAGAGAGGTACAGGAGTCTATTGGAATTAGTGGAGCACAGGGAAATATTTTGAATTATATTTTAGTAGAGTCTGTAAATCACTCTGTTTATCAAAAGGAAATAGAAGCAGAGTTTGGGTTACGCCCCTCTACGGCAACAGAAGCACTGAAAGCTCTTGAAGGACAAGGGTTAATTTGTCGAGAGGCAGAGCCTCATGATGCACGTTATAAAAAAATTGTATTTACGTCTAAGGCACAAGATATTAAAACCGTTTTGCGAAAGGAAATTGAAGAATCTGAGAATTTGTTGCTGAAGGGGATAACAGAAGAGGAAAAAGGAGAGTTTCTGCGCATTGCGGAAAAAATGCTTGAAAACTTAGATACGATGCAAAAGAAGTAAAGTAAATAGGTAATTGCGAAACAAGTTTGCAATCTTGATTGAAAACAAAGTATAGTTGAAATGAGTCTTTGCGCGCCAAAGCCCAGAGAGAGCTGCCAATACCACCTTCAGAAACGAGACAGTGAATATGTGGATTCCATTTCAAGTCACGACCGAAAGTATGAAGGACGAGGATGAATCCGGGAGTGAAATTTTCGGATTTATTGTCTTTAAAGAACAAGCGAAAAATAACACTTTGAACAGCTTTGAAGAGAAGAGAAAGAAGATTTCTATCTTCGAGAAAGAAATGTCTGAGTTGGGATATAATTACGGTTCCGGCAATCAGGAGCGATTTATTGCGATAGAACGATTCACTAAGAAATGTTGCCTGATTGTGGGAATTCTTGCAGCTGCGTTATTTTTTGTATTGAGAGAACCGATTATCCAGATGTTTATTAATGACAAGGATGGAAGAACAGGATATACATATTGTAAAGCGTGTTCAGGAGCTGGCAGAAAAACATCAGTGTAAAATGTCTCAGATTGCCATAGCATGGCAATGGGCAAAGGGCGTAGCCGCACCCATTATCGGAGCAACTAAGGCGCAATACTTAGATGATGCAGCAGGGGCTTTGCGGGTACAGCTTACACCGGGAGAAGTTGCATACTTGGAAGAAATGTATGTGCCACATCCCATTGTAGGCGCAATTGATAAGAATCCGGAGCAGGGAGTTGTGCTGTTGGATGAGAAAAAGTAGGGATTAAATTAAATATTTTAGTCTTCAAAATTGTTCATATGAAAAGGGGATATCGCTATACGAAAATTTATTCGTATAAGCGACAGCCTGAGGCTTGACAATAAAAGAGTAAATATTTACAATAAAAAGAATTTGAGGGAAGAATTAGATAGGGAAAAGTAAGGGAACATCCGGTTCTGCAATTCAGCAGACTGCTAATTCGGTAATTAATTCCAGAAAACATAAAAAT
>NZ_JAHLQD010000023.1:0-142776 GCF_018918225.1 Roseburia sp. MSJ-14 | reverse complement strand
TTATACAAGGAGTTAATAAATATGCGGCAAGGTATTCTTAAATAAACTGTCAATTTGATAGTGGGAACAAAAAGTAGCAGTCCCGTTTCACTTTTAATATGGGGCTTAGTTTTTTGTACCCAGTTTAAGAATACTTTTATCATGTAATTTTATATGCCCGAAAACATATAAGTGTTTTGGGGCTATTGGAGTTATTTACCCAGTGATAGGAGTATTTATCACTGGGTATTTTTATGCCCTTTTTTGGGTGTTGATAGGAGGAAAATCACATGAAAATAATTAACTTAGGCATTCTGGCTCACGTTGACGCAGGAAAGACAACATTAACGGAAAGTTTATTATATACCAGTGGTGCAATTGCAGAACTAGGGAGCGTAGATGAAGGCACAACAAGGACAGATACAATGAATTTGGAGCGTCAAAGGGGAATCACTATCCAGACAGCAGTGACATCTTTTCAGTGGGAGGATGTAAAAGTCAACATTATAGATACGCCAGGCCATATGGATTTTTTGGCGGAAGTATACCGTTCTTTATCCGTTTTAGACGGAGCAGTATTATTAGTTTCTGCAAAGGATGGCATACAGGCACAGACCCGTATACTGTTTCATGCACTACAGACAATGAAGATTCCGACAATCTTTTTCATCAATAAAATTGACCAAGAGGGGATTGATTTGCCAATGGTATATCGGGAAATGAAAGCAAAGCTTTCTTCGGAAATTATAGTGAAGCAAAAGGTTGGGCAGCATCCCCATATAAATGTAACGGACAATGACGATATGGAACAGTGGGATGCGGTAATTATGGGAAACGATGAACTATTAGAGAAATATATGTCAGGGAAACCGTTTAAAATGTCAGAACTGGAACAGGAAGAAAACAGGAGATTCCAAAACGGAACGTTATTTCCCGTTTATCACGGAAGCGCTAAAAACAATCTGGGGATTCGGCAGCTTATAGAAGTGATTGCCAGTAAATTTTATTCATCAACGCCTGAAGGTCAATCTGAATTATGCGGGCAGGTTTTTAAGATTGAATATTCAGAGAAAAGGCGGCGTTTTGTTTATGTGCGTATATATAGCGGAACATTGCATTTGAGGGATGTTATTAGAATATCTGAAAAAGAGAAAATAAAAATCACAGAGATGTGTGTTCCGACAAACGGTGAATTATATCCATCCGATACAGCCTGCTCTGGTGATATTGTAATTTTACCAAATGATGTTTTGCAGCTAAACAGTATTTTGGGGAACGAAATGCTGTTGCCGCAGAGAAAATTTATTGAAAATCCTCTCCCTATGCTCCAAACAACGATTGCAGTAAAGAAACCTGAACAGCGGGAAATATTGCTTGGGGCACTTACAGAAATTTCAGATGGCGACCCTCTTTTAAAATATTATGTGGATACTACAACGCATGAGATTATACTTTCTTTTTTGGGGAATGTGCAGATGGAAGTCATTTGTGCCATCCTTGAGGAAAAATATCATGTGGAGGCAGAAATAAAAGAGCCTACTGTTATATATATGGAAAGACCGCTTAGAAAAGCAGAATATACCATCCACATAGAAGTCCCGCCAAATCCTTTCTGGGCTTCTGTCGGGTTGTCCATAGAGCCGCTCCCTATTGGAAGCGGAGTGCAGTATGAAAGCAGAGTTTCACTTGGATATTTAAATCAATCGTTCCAAAATGCGGTTATGGAGGGGGTTCTTTATGGCTGCGAGCAGGGGCTGTATGGATGGAAAGTGACAGACTGTAAAATCTGTTTTGAATATGGATTGTATTATAGTCCTGTAAGTACCCCCGCAGACTTTCGGCTGCTTTCCCCTATCGTATTGGAGCAGGCTTTAAAAAAAGCAGGGACAGAACTATTAGAGCCATATCTCCACTTTGAAATTTATGCACCGCAGGAATATCTCTCACGGGCGTATCATGATGCTCCAAGGTATTGTGCAGATATTGTAAGTACTCAGATAAAGAATGACGAGGTCATTCTGAAAGGAGAAATCCCTGCTAGATGTATTCAAGAATACAGGAACGATTTAACTTATTTCACAAATGGGCAGGGAGTCTGCTTGACAGAGTTAAAAGGATACCAGCCAGCTATTGGTAAATTTATTTGCCAACCCCGCCGCCCGAATAGCCGTATAGATAAGGTTCGGCATATGTTCCACAAGTTAGCTTAACAGCTTGCAAAAGTCATATAAAATGAGATTTGAAAGGAGAATGTAACTTCATGTTTGCTAAAAATTCAAAGGCATATTCTGTCTACCTGCTGTTCCGATTTGTCTGTTCCCTGGCGGTTTCTATGTCCACAGTGCTTTCCATCGTGTACCACCTGGAGGTGGTGCAGCTGGATGCTTTCCAGCTTGTCCTGGTAGGGACGGTTCAGGAGACCTCCTGCTTTCTGTTCGAGATGCCCACCGGTGTGGTGGCGGATTTGTATAGCCGTCGGCGCTCGGTGCTGATTGGAATGTTCCTCTACGGCCTGGGCTTTCTGATGGAGGGTGCGCTACCGTGGTTCGCGCCGGTTCTGCTGGCCCAGGTTGTCTGGGGTTGCGGTGATACCTTCATCACCGGCGCTCTGGAGGCGTGGATTGCCTCGGAGGAAGAGGACAAACCCATAGACAAGGTGTTCCTGCGGGGCAGTCAAATGGGGCAAATCGGCGGCGTTCTGGGCGTGGTGCTGGGCACACTGCTGGGAAACATAAACCTGCAAATGCCTCTCATCTTGGGGGGCAGTTTGTGCTTGTTGTTGGGGCTGGTGATGGTTCGCATCATGCCAGAAACCAACTTCTCCCCTGCTATTGAGGAACGGCAGGGCTTGCTTAAAGACTTTGTCTGCCTGTTCAAGCTCAACCTGGGCTTTGTGAAAGGCGCACCTGTGTTGCTGGCGCTCTTAGCAATCACACTATGCGGGGGACTTGCCAGTGAAGGCTTTGACCGGCTCTCCACCGCTCATTTTCTGGATGACACGGTAATACCCGTTATCGGGCCGCTGAACAGCGTCACTTGGTTCGGTGTTATCAGTCTTATCGGCAACGGCTTAGGTATTCTGGCTTCTCAGTTGCTCATCGCCCGCATGGAGAAAAAAGGGACTGTCAGCCGAACCAGTGTGGTCATGTCCACCAGCGCCGGGTATATCCTGTTCCTGGTTCTCTTCGCGGTGGGGCGGAGCTTTTGGTTCATGTTGTTGGTGTTCCTGCTGGCGGGGCTTATGCGCACCATCAAGGAGCCTGTGCTGGCCGCCTGGATGAACGACCAAGTGGATGAGAAAATGCGCGCCACAGTCTTTTCCACCAGCGGACAGCTGGACTCTTTCGGGCAGATCATCGGCGGGCCTATTGTGGGGCTGGTAGCCCAGCAGGTGTCCATACCCTGGGGGCTGGTCTGTACCGCTTTCCTGCTGTTGCCCGCGCTGTTCTTAGTGCCGGTGGCGGGAAAGAAGCGGGATTGATATGGCATAGTTAAGTTTACTGACGAGCGGGAGATTACTTCCGCTCGTCTTCATTTAGTAGCGCAAAATTTGAGGACTCTTTATTTCCTTATTCGGTATAGCGGAGGCGGCTGTCAATTCGACATAATTTTCTTGTGATACTTTACCGTACATGAGCATTTGTTTCGTATTTGAAAGAACAAACTCACCAAATAAAAAAAACGATATTCGGGTGGGTTATTTTGTTATACCCTAAATTACCCTCTGAATTTGTTTTTAAATTTGGAGGGATTTTTTTATGTCCTTTTTTCGGGCAGTTATCTATCTGCTCATACGAAGCAAAATTTATCAATACATAGCATATCAGAGAACGGCAGGAAACCAGTTAAAAAAATTTCTGCCAGTGCAACGGTACTTCTCACCTTGAAAGTAGAAGTACAATCTCCATACAATAGAATTACTATTTCCTATAACCGTAAAGGTCACAGAGCCTTTGCGGTTTTTCTTTTGTCGATTTTTGTTGGAAAGTGCCGTAGGGCTGTTTCTGATATGCGGTGTCGTTCTCCGCCTCTCCATCTGGATTTTTTACATTTCAAAAATTCAGATGGGAGGTATTTATGGTGAAATATGCACCAAGAAAGGTATATATCAGAGAAAGTGGCGGCTATGTGGAATTATCCTACACGGAGTTCTGCCGTTGCAGGGAATCCGACCAGACCTATATGGACAAGCTGTTTATCCCCATTCAAGGCTGTCTGCTTGAAGTCGTGAGGGAGCAATACACAGACTTCTACCGTGACAAGGAACGGTGGCGTTATCTGCAAAAATTAGATACAAAGAATAGACTGCTATCTCTCGACGGATTTACGGACAGCGAGGGGAATCCTCTGGACTTTATCACTGATGAAGCGGTGGACATTGCAGAAACCGTTGTCAATGCGGTCATGGTGGACAGGCTGAAAGCCGCCCTGCCTTTGCTGTCGGATAGTGAACAGGAGCTGATACAGGCAATCTTTTTTGACGGACTTTCCGAGCGTGAAGTCGGGGCGAGGTTGGGCATAACCCAGAGCGTTGTAAACAAACGCAAAGCCAGAATCCTAATAAAACTAAGAAAGATAATAGAAAATTAAAATTTAAGGCGTTCAGCCCCCTTGTTTTTTCCTTTGGGAAGATGAGGGGGCTTTTCTCTGCCCTCTCAATCAATTCTGATTGGAGGAAGTAAGAATGGCATACAACCACGGACGGGAGGACAGGAAATGGCGTATCTGGAAAGAAGCGGAGGAAAAGCTGCTGCGTGAGTGCGGCGTTGATGAAGCGACCATTGAGCAGATACGCATGGCGGACAGGGCAGACTTCAATTCCAACAGGCGGTTTTACCGATGGACGAATGACGTTGCGGAATATCTTGAGGACATGGCAGGCAGGGAGCGGCAGGCGGAAGTGGGTACGGTTGCGGAGTTACTGGAAGAGATTGAGAGCGAAAATCTCTATCAAGTATTAGTCACGGTGGACGGGCGTACCTTGAAAATCGTCCTGCTGAAAATGCAGGGGTATTCCACAAAGGAGATTGCCCCGCTTGTGCATTTGACGACTGGTGCCATCTATGCGAGGTTAGACCATCTGCGGAAGAAGCTGCGGAAAATTTTATAGCTTCTAAAACAGCCTGCCATCCTGCGGGCTACTGGGTGAGGGATGGAAATCCCCTCACTCATTTTTTGCAGGAGGACAACAGGATGGCATACAGGGTTAAGGCATACACGCTTCGGGAGGAATCCACGGAAAGCGGCACAAGGTATTTTATCAGCTTTAAGGACGGGCAGGGCAAATCCCACGAGTTGGAAGTGTCGGAACAGTTCTTTATGGAGTTTCGGCAGATGGAGCGCAGGAACAGGAATCTTTTCTAATGGGACGAGCGGCACAGGGAGTTTAACGAGGTATGGGACGAAACCCTTTACAGACGGGCGTTGCGTGTGCCTAAGAGCCTTGATGAACGCATGGTTGAGGAAGAACGGAATGAAACGCTCTATAAGGCGGTTGGGAGCCTTCCAGAGATACAAAGGCGGCGTTTCCTGCTCTACTACGAGTATGAGTTCAATTTTTACCAAATCGCCGCTATGGAGCATTGCACCGCTTCGGCAATACAGAAATCTGTTGCGATTGCAAAGGAGAAAGTAAAGGCGGAAATTGAAGAAATATCTCCAACCGTGACCGACACCGCCCGAAAAAGAAATCTGTTTTTTATTTGTGTGGGATTGGCGGCATTACATACTCTCACTTTTTTCCGTGGGAGTAAATCTATTTTTAAGGAGGTCAACGCCTATGTGCAACGAAAACAAAGACACCGCCCGAAAGGAGGAAAGCCATGCAGAAGTTACAGACAGTCAACGCCGAAACGCTCCTTTATGAACCGCTTGAGAAACCATCCTTTGTGGTGGACAGCCTTATCCCGACAGGCTTATCGCTGTTCTGCGGCTCACAGAAGATAGGCAAAAGCTGGCTCATGCTGAAGCTATGCTTATGCGTGTCGCAGGGAATCCCTTTATGGGATATGCCGACAATGGAGGGCGATGTGCTTTACCTCTGCCTTGAGGACACGTTCTGCCGCATACAGGACAGGTTATTTCGTTTGACGGACGAAGCAAGCGGGCGGCTCCACTTTGCCGTGGCAAGCTGCAAGCTGTCAGACGGTCTTATCGTGCAGCTTGAAGATTATCTGAAAGATTACCCAGACAGCAGGCTCATTGTCATTGATACCTTGCAGAAAGTCCGTACAGCTTCAAAAGACAATGCCTATGCAAGCGACTATGGGGACATCTCCCTCATCAAAGACTTTGCCGACAGGCACTCTCTGGCGGTCATTGTCGTACACCACATCCGAAAGCAGAATGACAGCGACGTGTTCAACAAGGTGTCTGGGACGACAGGATTAACGGGGAGTGCGGACGCTACCTTTGTTCTGGAAAAGGAGAAACGTGCGTCTGACACCGCCAAGCTGTATGTGACGGGCAGGGACACGCCTTATCAGGAATACACGCTGCGTTTCCGTGATTGCCGTTGGGAGCTTGTGGAGCGGAAAACGCAGGAGCAGCTTGCGAAAGAAACGATACCAGATGTCCTTTTTCGGTTGGTGGATTTTATGAGGGATAAGGAAGAATGGATAGGCACGGCAACGGAACTGTTAGCCGCTATGGGGGAAACGGAAACCATACCCACGGTGATTACGAAATGGCTGAATGAATACCGCACCACATTTTTAAGCGAGAACCGTATCTGCTACCAGTACAGCCGCAGGAAAGACGGCAGGCGGATTGCCCTTGCAAGGAGGGCGGGTGACAGCGGTGATGGTGGTGACAGCGATATTAGGATACCCCCCTGTTACTGTCATTGACGCTTAAAGCCATGTAAAGCTGGCGGCTCTGCCCTGCGGGTGACAGCAGTGACGGTGGTGACAGTGATTTTAGGATACCCTGCCGCTGTCATCCCTACGGGAGAACACCCCGTAAACGCAAAATGCAGGCGTGAGAGTTACTCGCCCTTTTCGGTCGTGTAAAACCACCCCTGCGGTCAGAAAAATCATTCCGATTTTTCCGACTGCGTTTACAGGGTGTAACACACTACACTTTGCCCTGCAAAGTCGTGTGCCAGACGTTCCCTCTGGACTCCCTTAAGGCAGGGCTGTGCCCTGCTATCCTACGCCTTACGGCTTCGGATAAAAGAATGGCGGCATGACGGTGACGGCTCTTGCGAGGGGGGTATCCCAAAAACACCGTCATCATCGACATGACCGTCATGCAGGGGGTGAGGGTGACAGTTGCGGCAGTCGGCAGGGGGTATCCCAAAACTGCTGTCACCACCGTCACCGCTGTCACCCCAAAGGACGGTCACCCGCCGAAAGAAAGGAGGAATCCGCCTATGCCTTATGCAATCCTGCGTTTCCAGAAACGAAAAGCGGGCGGCGTTGCGGCTTGTGAACGCCACAACGAGCGGAAGAAAGAAGCCTACAAAAGCAACCCAGATATAGATATGGAACGCTCTAAAAACAATTACCATCTCATAGCACCACCAAAGTACACCTACAAGAAAGAGATTAACCGCATGGTAGCCGAAGCGGGGTGCAGGACAAGGAAAGACAGCGTGATGATGGTGGAAACGCTCATCACAGCTTCACCAGAATTTATGAACCAGTTACCGCCCGAAGAACAAAAAGCGTATTTCCAGACGGCTCTTGACTTCATTTCGGAGCGTGTTGGAAAGCAGAATATCCTCTCCGCTGTCGTCCATATGGACGAGAGAACGCCCCATATGCACCTCTGCTTTGTGCCGATTACGCCAGACAATAAGCTGTCAGCGAAAGCTATCTTAGGCAACCAGAAATCATTATCCGAGTGGCAGACCGCCTACCATGAGCGGATGTCCTCACGGTGGAATCAGCTTGAACGGGGGCAGTCCTCAATGGAAACCAAGCGGAAACACGTCCCCACATGGCTCTATAAATTAGGCGGCAGGCTTGATAAACAGTATGAAGAAATCGTGTCTGCCCTATCCGACATCAACGCCTTTAACGCAGGGAAGAAAAGGGATAAAGCGTTAGATTTACTCTCTGCATGGCTGCCAGACGTGGAGAAATTCTCTAAGGAAATCGGGAAACAGCAGGCGTATATCGACAGTTTGAAAGAGAGAATTGGGCAGGAATCAGACTATGCGGGGCGTATGCGTGATGAAAAGTACGAGCAGGAACTAAAGGTGCAGAAAGCGAATCAGAAGATATTTGAATTGCAGAGAACCAACGAGCAGATGGGGCGGCTGCTGTCAAAAATACCGCCCGAAGTGTTGGAAGAATTGCAGAAAAATCATAGAAGCAGAGCGAAAGAAAGGTAGATATGTGAATGAAGAAACAGGATTTTAAGGTGTTAAAGACCAAAGACTTGTACCCGTTCCCCGACAATCCGTTTCATGTGGCAGAAGATGAAACACTGTCAGAGTTAGCGGAAAGCATCAAGGAATTTGGCATTGTCACGCCGATAATCACACGCCCGAAAGAGGACGGGGACGGTTATGAAGTGATTGCAGGACAGCGGCGTGTCCGTGCTTCTGAACTTGCAGGGATAAATACCGTGCCTGCGTTTGTCCTGCCCTTAGACCGTGACCGAGCCATCATCACCCTTGTAGACAGCAATTTGCAGCGTGAGAATATCCTGCCATCGGAGCGGGCGTTTGCTTACAAGATGAAATCCGAAGCCATGAAGCGGCAGGGTTTCCGCACAGACTTAACCTCGTCACAAGTTGTGACGAAGTTGCGGACGGACGACAAGGTGGCACAGGGCTTCGGCGTGGGCAGGATGACCGTGCAGCGTTTTATCCGCCTGACGGAACTGATACCGCCGATTTTGCAGATGGTGGACGAGGGGAAAATCGCCCTCACGCCTGCGGTGGAACTGTCCTTCTTGAAGAAAGACGAGCAGGAAAACCTCTTTGCCACGATGGAGAGCGAAGAAGCAACGCCCTCACTCTCACAGGCACAGCGGATGAAACAGTTAAGCCAGAGCGGGCGGCTTGACATGGATACGATATTTGCGATTATGACGGAGGAAAAGGGCAACCAGAAAGAAACCTTGAAAATCAACACAAGCAAGCTGAAAAAATACTTTCCGAAGAACACAACGCCGAAGCAGATGGAGGAAACCATCATCAAACTTTTGGAGCGTGAGTTGCAGAGGAAACGCAACCGTGACAGCCGCTAATCTTCTTTTTTCGGGAAGTAAATACAGAGAGTTGAGGTATGGAGAATGAGAGAAATCCAGTATGAAATCGTAAAGGAAATCGCAGTATTGTCTACGGGCGACAGTGGCTACACAAAGGAAATCAATCTCATTTCATGGAATGGGAAAGAGCCGAAGTATGACATCCGCAGCTTTTCCCCGAACCGTGAAAAGTGCGGCAAGGGAATCACGCTGAACGCTGATGAAGCGGCGGCACTCCTTAAAGCATTACAGAAAGAATTAAACAGCGAGGATTAATGGTATCTGATTGGCAGGGCGGGGACATTTCCAAACTCTTCCCTGCCCTGTCTGGAAAGGAAGATTTAAGTATGGGCGAGGATAAGAAAGCAGATAAAAAGAGAAAGCGTATCGTGCCAAAAGCACCAGTGCAGATGATAATCAGCCGTGAATATGTCGGCACACAGACCGTTACAGAAGCGTTTGTCCCGATTATCTCCGAGGATATTCGGAAGAAGATTGCCGAGGGCGACACCTTCGACAATGAGGGGCTGTCCGCTTAGAATGTACGCAATGGGACATGAAAACAGATAGGACAGATACGGAGGTTTTACAGTATGGCAGGAATCAAAGAAGAAAAGAAAATCTATTTAGTCGGCATTTATTGCCGCTTATCTAAAGACGATGGTACGGATAACGAGAGTGCGAGCATTGCGACACAGAAATCCATCCTCACGGATTATGTGAAAAAGCAGGGATGGCACATAGCAAAAACGTATGTGGACGATGGTTATTCTGGTACAAATTTCCAAAGACCAAGTTTCCAGAATATGATAAAAGACATTGAAAGCGGTCTGATAAACTGCGTGATTACGAAAGATTTATCCCGTCTGGGGAGAAACTATCTTGATTGTGGGTTATATCTGGAAGTTTTCTTCCCAGAGCATAACGTGAGGTATATAGCGGTCAATGACGGCGTAGATACCTTGAATAAATCTGCTATGGACATCACGCCTTTCCGCAACATTTTAAACGAAATGTATGCCGCTGACATATCTGTTAAGATAAAATCGGCATATCGGGCGAGGTTTCAACAGGGGAAATTCATGGGAACTACCGCCCCTTATGGCTATATCAAAGACCCTGCCGACCACAACCATCTGCTGATAGATGATAAAGTGGCACATGTTGTAAAAGAGATATTCGACCTTGCATTAAAAGGGAATGGAGTTGCCAAAATTTGCAGACATCTTAATAAACAGCATATCCTACGCCCTGCCGCTTATGCGGCGGAGCGTGGCGAAACAGGCTTTGAACGTCATTTTGAGGGGAACGAGGACAAACGCTATATTTGGAGTGGGAACAGCGTGAGGAGCATTTTAAGAAGCCCGATATATGCGGGAAATCTTGTAGGCTACAAACGGATTGCCGCCAATATGAAAAGCAAGAAACGCCCCTCTAAGCTGCCCGAAGAATGGGAAGTGATACCCAATACCCATGAGGGAATAGTCACGCAGGAGGAATTTGATATTGTCCAACAGCTTATTACAAGTCGTAGGCTTCCACAGAACAAGGGAGGATTTGTAAATATTTTTGCAGGCGTTATCAAGTGTGTGGACTGCGGATGTGCTCTGCGGGCAATGAACGTACACAGGAGGAAACGCCCAGAGATTATCGACTGTGTACAGTATTCATGTAATAATTATGCAAGAAACGGAAGAAGCGAGTGTAGTGCCCACAATATAGAAGCAAGGGATTTATTCAATGCCGTTCTTGCCGACATCAACTGTTTTGCGGATATGGCAGTGAATGATGAAAAGGCGGTCAGGGCCATAGAAAAGCGGCTCACGGAAACAGACCAGAGCAGGGCGAAAGCATTAGAGAAAGAACGTAAGAAGCTGAACAAACGCCTTGCGGAACTGGACAGGCTGTTTTCCTCTCTCTACGAGGATAAGGTCATGGAGCGTATTACCGAGCGGAATTTTGAGATGATGTCGGGGAAATACCAGAAAGAGCAGCTTGAAATTGAAGCAAGGCTGAAAGAGGTGACGGAAACTCTTAATGAAAGCTACGAGAAATCACGGGGAATCCGTGACTTCCTCGCCCTTATCCGAAATTATCAAGGCTTAAAAGAACTGGATGCAACAGTTATAAACGCACTCATAGACAAGATACTTGTTTCGGAGCGTGAGAAGATGGCAGACGGAACAGTGAAGCAGGAAATCAAGATTTACTATAAATTCATCGGCTTTGTCGATGAATTACATATCATACCTACAAAACGGTGGGCAGCAATGCCCGCTAAAAATTGTACGGTGTGCGGCGTTGAATATGTCCCGGGCTCTGGTGCATCAAGGTATTGTCCTGCTTGTGCCAAGAAGATACGGAGGGAGAAATCAAACGAGAGCAAACGCAGGAGCAGAGAACAGAAAAGGATAGCATGTATGAACTGTCCGCAAAAAATGACCGACTGATATGGAATGGTGGCAGGGATAGAGAAGAGGAACTTCTTGCTAACTGCTATTTTAATTCTATGAATCTGGCAATGGATAATGGAATTAGGTCTATTGCATTTCCTTCCATATCAACGGGAGTATATAGTTTTCCGGTTGAGTTAGCGGCAAAGATTGCAGTACATACAGTAAACAGATTTTTGCAGGACAATCCGGATAGCTTTGATCTGGTGGAATGGGTGCTATTTGATACTCATACTGAATCAGTGTACGAAGCTGAGGTTGATAAGTTATACGACAAATAAAATGACGAAAGGGAGCTTTTATGTACGCTGAAAAAACAGATTATGATGATATTGAAATGTCGAGCAGATTACGGAATATCCTAAGAAGAAATGGATTTGAGTCATTGGAAGGATTGAGAGAATATCCAAAGGAGCATTTTATAAAGTTTCGCAATATGGGGCAGGCAACATTGCAGGAATTATATCAGATTTGTGAAGAGCAAGGCATAAAGCTTCGTAGTGTAGAAGATCTGAATGATAGGGAACATGGAGTCATATTTGATGACTTTCTATGTTTGGATGCGTTTGGAATGGGGATAAAAAGCAAGGATGATTTGAAAAGATATAGTCTTGAGAAACTTGAAAAGATGTGTCCTAAGGATAAGAGACTATTTGTTAGATTTAAAAAGTTGAAAGCAATTTATGGTTAATTTGCGAAAGGAGAACTATGGAAAAAAGATACTATATTGATGGTAAATGTGTTTTAAGTTATGATGACGATGTATTTTCCACTGATGATGATTATACAAATATTAAAGAATTGTTTATTTATCCAGCGGTTGATAAAGTGTATGTAAAATATTATGAGAAGCAATTGGTTCAGCAAGTCCTTGAGAAAACACTTAAAAAGAACGATTCGATATTTAATACATACTGTGCTATAAAAGAATTAATAAAAGACGAACCAATAAGTGTAGATTATGTTCAATCTGAGGAGGATACATTATTAAAAAATCTTATGAGGAAAAATTTGAATAGTGATGAATATGTTGAATTTGAAAAGTTGCTTGATGAAGCTGGTATTAATGCATGGCGCGAACAAGTTGATTTTTTGGGACGAGGAGATGGTATGATAGAACATATTTGGTGTGAATATGGAATAGATAAAAGAAGATTTTCAGTTTAAGAAAGATAGCGGAGCGAGCTGAATATTGAGCTCACTCGCTCCACGTTATTCCTCTACATGAAATACATCTTCCACCAGCATATTAAAGTACTTAGATACTCGTAGCATAAATTCGGCAGATGGGGCGCCGTCCCCACGTTCTACCCTGCTGACAGTTTTGGTGCTGAATCCGATAGCAGCGGCAAGGTCATTCTGGTAAATGCCACGCTGTTCACGGATTTCTCTGATATTATTTGTGACCACCATAAAAAATCCCTTCTTTCAGTTCTATAGATATTTTCTTATTGTCAATTATGCAAAAAAATGTGTCCAATAAAAAGGACTTGCGTTTTTATCGGCAATGATCGGTAAGAGCAGAAGCATCAGATTTTCCAAGAACTTTTCCAAATATGTCTAAGCGGTCATTTTCTCCAACCTTGATAGGTGCATACTTTTCGTTGAGTGAGATAAGGAAAATTCCGTCTTTGTCGTCCTTTAACTTCTTGATATAGGCTTCTCCGTTCAGAGCGAAGATGCCGATTTCTCCATTAGCAACAGATTCCTGTTGCAATACCCATGCAATCTGACCATCGTGGAATTCAGGTTCCATACTGTCACCACTAATGCGTACACCGAAAGTTGTATCTTCCGGCAGAATAGATTCATCTATGCGTACAGTCTCTTTAGGTCCGTCTACGAGAAAGTTACCGGTTCCGGCTGATACTGCATTTTCAAAAATATCAATGCTTCTGAATGGAATTATCTTAGCAGTTTGCTTTTCATACATTCCGGATGCGTGGAGCAGATTGATATAATCCATAGCCTTTTCCCTGCCTTCATCAGTAAGTGATGAAAAAGGATCAGCAGGATTTACTCCAAAATATGCTTCATACATATTAGTGATACCAAGGATTCTACACACTTTGTAAAATATGGTAACGCTTGGTTCAGCAAGATTTCTCTCCCAGTTGGATATGGCTTTATAGGAAATCTTGATGCCTTCTTTTGCCAGTTCATCAGCGAGATCCTGCTGGAGCAAGCCTTTCTTTTTTCTATATGTTGAAATGATTTCTCCGATTGAGTACATACATACGCCTCTTTTCTTTCCAATTAGTTGATTTCTAATGTCTCTTTTCACTCCATAGTATATAGCAATAGTACCAATTATTCAAGTTAAAAATCCAATATAATGAGAAAACAGACACATGTGTCCGTTGACAGTCGATTATTCTTGGGGTTATACTATGCCCTGTAAGGAACATTACTCATATACTTGGACTAAAGGTTATGGTAGTGATAGATTAAATGCAGGAGGTTATGCAGATGGGAGACAGGGTAATACTTCATTCAGATATCAACTGTTGTTATGCTTCGATTGAGCATCTGCATCATCCGGAGCTTGCAGGAAAGCCACTGGCAGTAGGCGGTGACCCGGAGGCAAGACATGGGATTGTCTTAACTGCTGACTATATTGCCAAGAAGTACGGTGTGAAAACAGGAATGGCGCTCTGGCAGGCAAAGCAGGTCTGTCCGGACATAACATTTGTTTCACCAAGAATGGACTTATATCTTCGGTTCTCAAGGATGGCGCATGAGATATATGCAGAATATACGGACAAGCAGGAGCCATATGGAATTGATGAGTGCTGGCTTGATGTGACAGGGAGCAGCTCCCTTAAAGGGGATGGATTGCTCATTGCACAGGAAATCAGCAAGAGAATGAAGTCAGAGCTTGGCATCACAGTGAGTGTTGGTGTTTCTTTCAATAAGATATTTGCAAAGCTTGGTTCAGATTATAAGAAGCCGGATGCAATCACAACTATGTATAAGAGTGAGTTTAAGCAGAAGGCATGGGCACTTCCGGTAAGTGATCTGCTATATGTCGGAAGGAGCACGAATCAGAAGCTTGCAAAATTCGGTATCAGAACCATAGGTGATCTTGCAAGGGCAGATGAAGGGATGCTTAACAGCCACCTTGGAAAGATGGGCAGCATCTTATGGTCATTTGCTAATGGCTATGATGAATCACCTGTCAAACTGGAGAATACCCACGCTCCAATCAAATCGGTGGGAAACAGCACAACGACACCAAAGGATTTAGTATGCGATGAGGATGTAAAGATTGTTCTTTATATTCTGGCTGAGAGTGTTGCAGCAAGACTTCGTGAGAATGGATTCCGGTGCAGAGTGGTTGAGATAAGTGTCAGGGATAATGAGCTATTCTCTTTTACCCGTCAGAAAAAGATTGACCACGCAACGAATATCACCGGAGAGATAGTTGCATACGCTTATCAGATATTTAAGGAAAACTATAACTGGAGCAAACCAATACGCAGTATTGGTGTCCGAGGTGCAGACTTAGTAACAGATAATTATTGGGAACAGATTGATTTGTTCTCAAGTGTGGAGAAGCGTGAAAAGCAGATGAAGATGGATTCAGCGGTTGATGAGATACGCAGAAGATTTGGATTTTACAGTATCCAGAGGGGACTCATGTACCGGGACAGGATTCTGTCGGCAGTCAATGCAAAAGAAGAACACACAGTACATCCACATGGGTACTTCTCAGGTTAGCAACGAGAAGTGCCAGATAATCAAGGCGCAGATGTGTTGTGCTTGTACATAAACATATGGGACTTGGTTATCTGATACGGCGACTGCCGTGAGCGAAATGAAGCGAAGCGGAATTGAGCTGCACTACGAGTAGCGATAGAGTTAAAGAAGAGGGAGGCGGAACATGAGCGAAGCAGAAAGAATTGATCTGGTAGACAGAGCACCATTGACGGAGAAGCAGCAGAATGTGTATGAAAGCATTATGCAATATCAGAGAGTTAATGGTTATGCTCCTACTATCAGGGAGATATGCAAGATGGTAGGGGTGGCATCGACTTCAAGTGTTTATGCACATCTGAAAATATTAGAAGAAAAAGGCTATATAGCAAGGAAGATGGATGCTTCCAGAGCAATAGCAATCTTGTAAGGAAGGTGATTACATTGAGCAATAAGGTATATGTTGATGTACTTGCAGAATTTTCAAAGGACGGACTGCTCATTCCCAAAGAGATAACGTGGGAAGATGGCAGAAAGTATGAGATTACACGAGTAAAAGACAAGCGCAGAGCAGCCAGTACAAGGGCTGGCGGCGTTGGAGAGCGTTATACCTGTGTGGTAGATGGAAAGGAAATATTCCTTTTCTATGAAGATAACAATATGTGGTTTATGGAAAGAGCCGGAGCCTGATGTGATTGTGTGCTGACAGCACAATTCATATCAGTTGGCTTTAGATCAGCAAAGCCGGGGAATGTGCAGACATTCATCGGAACTCCCGGCAAAAGGCTTGCAAAGGTGATTTCCCTTTCCTTTACGAGTACAGAATTGTAGATTGATGATTTTGTATGAATAAGGAGCGAACTGAATTGAACAAAGGAAATGTTATAGAAATTAGATGTAAAAAATGCAACAAGTTAATGATGGAATACTTTGTATGCGGTGATGATTTCGCTGTGGCACTTCAGAATATTGGAATTAAGTGTGACAGATGCAAGCGAGTGATGATACTTAAGAAGTATTCCGAGGGAATGATGAAGGAACATTCTGAGAATGGGACTTTCAGAATATAATGATTGAAAATTAAATTACAGCCCACCTGATAAGGGCACATCGAAAGATGGAAGCACCAGAGACGCAGGGGAAACGAACAGTATTTATGATACTGGTTTCCTCGTGCGTCTTTTTTGTGATGTAAAGGGTAATCCGACTTGTTCGTTTCCAAGGGCGGCAAGGAGGATTTATGAGCAGTAAAGCACAGACAAGAGAAAAGGATTATGAGAGAGGAATACGAATTGCTGACAGGAGAAAGGCGATAGGATTATCACAGGATGAGTTAGCTCATAGAGTAGGTATAGGCAGACAAGCATTATCTGCGATTGAAAATGGTGGAGATTTTAAGACACAGACATTAGATAATCTGGCAATCGTACTTGGTGTATCTGTTGATTTCATAATGTATGGAAAGAATGAAGAAAATTCAGAACTATTATCTGAGGCAATGGATGTTCTTTCAGATATGGATGAATTGCAGATAAGACAGTGTCTTGCAATGATGAAAGCAATGAAAAGCGTGTCAGTTGAAAAGTGATTGTCGTGTTTACACGACATAATTGTCGCCTGTACACGGTCGGCAATTAAGGTGTGGCAGATTACAATATACTTGTGCTTGAGATACAGCACAGAGTTTGAAAGCGGCGTGCACAATGCTTTCTTTAATATTTCAATTAAGGAAGGTAATAGCCATGAAAAAGTATAACGGAAAAGAACTTTACAAAGGACTTTTGTTTATAAAGTCAATGATGAGTATGAATAATGTGAACCGACAGAAAGAACTTGATCAGACATATGCTTTAAGTGTGGGAATTGAGTGTGATCAGACTGTTGTAGATGATGGAGCATCTACATCGGTTGACAGACCTCAGATGCGTCAGCTGATGGAAATTCTTGAGATTTCAGATTACAAGGTACTTGTCGTAGAAGATATTTATGAGATTACAAGAAATCCGGAAGATTTAAAGTCAATGATGGATCGCATAAATGATTTGGGTGTGACAATATTTGACCTTGGTACTATGAGTGCGAGGTACAACAATTATGCGATTGAGTGTTAGGAATTCAGGCAGGTATTCCTACATTGTATTTGCTTCTGAAACAGTGGTATTTGATGACTATGGGAAGCCAGTCATCAAATGCCCAACAGAGGCTGAGGCAGTGGAATACATCATGAATCGGTTAGAGAGTGAGGTTATTCAGGATGATATATGATATTTATGCAGTTGGTAATACTTTGAGAAGTATTAGAAATAAATATGGATATACACAGAATGATATGGCGGAGAGCCTTGATGTAAGTTATATTCATTATTCGCAAATTGAGCAGGGAAGACATCGGATGAGTCTGGAACTTATGCTGAAGATTGTAACAAAGTATGGAGTAGATCCTAATACATTGTTTGGAATTGAAAGCAGGGAAAAACATGAGAATAAAGATTTGTCTGTATTGGAAGATAAATTGCAGATGCTTAAACCAAATGATAGAGAATATGCAATGTCTACATGTTTGATTTTTATTGAAGGCTTAGAGGCAAGAAAGGAAGTGGTTTGAAATGAGAAGAGCAGGAAGAAAGAAAAAGCCACTGACCATACAGCCGATAAAGTGTGTTGTGATGTTGTCTTCTGATGAGGAGAATGACTGTATTGCAGCAGAGAAAAAGGAAAATAAGCAGTTGAAACGAATCATGGAATTTGCTGACAATAACAATCTTATTCCTATGAAAGTATTCCGAAGAGGAATTTTTGGACGACGATTAAGGGATGAAGTGTTTTATAAGGCAATAAGATATATGAGAGCAGGAAAGGCAGATGCGCTTATCGTAACAAATCTCGATGCTATTTCAGACGGAATAGCAGATTCTTATTTAAAAATAGGAGCAGTAAGGGAAGCTGGGTATAGATTATTCAGTGTAGATGAGAAGGAACCCAAGGTTGACTTGTATATTCCACCAAAGAGAGGTGATCTGCAGTGAAGATAAAGAGAAATATGATTGTGTGGGCTGAATTAAAAAGTGGACTCAGGCATATACAAGCTGGAAGGAGACCATGTATTGTAATAAGCTGCGACAAAGCAAACGGAAAATCACCTGTATACACAGTTGTTCCGGGGACAACTAAGTTGAAAAAGGATTATATTCCAGTACATTTCAATATTGAGCCTTCAGAAATTAGAGGATTTTTAAGACATACAACAATGTTTTTACCGGAGCAGCTTGTCACAATAAATGAGGAACAGATAATACAGACTGCCGGGATGATTGTCAGCACAGATGCAATAAAAAAGGTTGATGCGATGTTAGTCAGACAGCTGCAGATTGGAGAATATGATGGATGATGAAAATGAATTAGAGAATCAGAGTATAGATATTCCTATATGGAAGCGATATTTGCTTTCTGTAACTGAAGCGGCACAGTTTTATCACATTGGTGAAAAGAGACTTAGACAAATTGTAGATATCCATCCAAATGGGGAGTTTTATCTGTTAGTAGGAAACAAAGTTTTGTTTAAGAAAGAGAAATTTGAGCAATTTCTGGCAGAGTCAACTGCAATTTAATATGTAAAGTAGTAGAAAAGGGGGCACAAATGTGGTACAATAACCATGCTAGGGCTCTCTTTTTTGAAAGGAGACAAAGCTATGAGTGAGAAAAGACGAGATAATCGCAATAGAATTCTTCACGAAGGAGAGTACCAGAGAGCAGATGGACGTTATCGTTTTAGATATGTAGATATTCATGGAAATGAAGGGAATTTATATAGTTGGCGTTTGGACCATAATGATCCTATACCTAAAGGAAAGAAAATGGAGCTTTCTTTAAGAGAAAAGGAAAAACAGCTGGAACAGGATATGTTTAACGGACTTGTTCCAGGAGGTGGAGGACTTACAGTTCTTGAATTAGTGGAGAAATATGTAAGTCTTAAAATAGGGGTCAGACAGAGTACTTATGCTGGTTATAAGACGGTAATTAATCTGCTGAAAAAAGATGATTTTGGCAAAAAAAGAATCGACAAAGTGAAATTATCGGATGCGAAAGCCTGGTTGATCAAGCTTCAGAGGGTAGATGGAAAAGGTTATAGTTCAATTCATACTATCCGGGGAGTATTAAGACCGGCATTTCAGATGGCGGAAGAAGATGACTTGATTCGCAAAAATCCATTTGGCTTTGAACTGGTCAATGTTATTGTGAATGATAGTGTGAGAAGAGAAGCTGTCACAAGAAAGCAGGAGCGGGAATTTCTAAGATTCATAAAAGAAGATGCGCATTTTTGCAAGTACTATGATGCAATATTTATTCTCTTTAACACAGGACTTCGTATATCAGAGTTCTGTGGGCTTACAAAATCAGATTTGGATTTTAAAAACAAAAGAATACGGGTAAATCATCAATTACAGAGAACAAGTCAGATGCAGTATATCATTGAAAAGCCTAAGACAGAAAGTGGCGAGAGATATGTTCCAATGTCTGATGAGGTGGTGGCTTGTTTCAAGAGAATACTTAAGGACAGGGTCAATCCCAAAGTTGAACCGATGGTTGATGGAATGACAGGATTTTTATTCCTTGATAAGAATGATATGCCTATGGTGGCATTACATTGGGAAAAGTATTTCCAACATATTCGGGAAAAGTACAATAGCATATATAAGGTTCAGATGCCGCCGATTACACCACATGTGTGTCGCCATACATTTTGTTCTAATATGGCTAAGTCGGGAATGAATCCGAAGATGCTTCAGTATATTATGGGACACTCGGATATCAGTGTTACGATGAATACCTATACTCATGTTAAATTTCAGGATGCACAGGAAGATTTTCAAAAAGCAATTAATTCATAATGACCTGATGAAAATGAGAGAAAAATGGCTGAATGCCAGTATTTATCTTAATCCCCAATTTCTTACCTGTCGATTCCCAATGGCAGATTTGCCTTTGGTACAGACTTGAAATTTACCAAAGTTTTTACCAAAATTGATGACAAAAATATGCAAAGATATGCCAAAATATGCCAGAATAAGTGAAAAATGAAGAAAGGTAAAAAGGCTTGAAAAGCCCGAAAATACTGGAAATATGAGAAAAATCAAGATTTTATTTGTTTGCCACGGCAACATTTGCCGTTCCCCCATGGCAGAATTTGTTTTAAAAGATATGGTAGCGAAGCAAGGACTCGCCGATAAATTTTACATTGCTTCCACAGCTACCAGTATGGAAGAAATCGGCAATCCGGTTCATCGTGGAACCAAAGCTAAATTAGCGCAATGCGGCATATCCACAGCTGGAAAATATGCTGTGCGGATGGAACGAAACGATTATGAAAAATACGATTACATCATAGGGATGGATCAGTGGAATTACAAAAATATGCTTCACATTGCAGGCGGAGACCCAGAACACAAGATAAGTCTGCTTTTAGACTATACAAACCATCCAAGAGATGTGGCAGACCCATGGTATACAGGAGATTTTGATAAAACATATGAAGATGTAGTAGCAGGTTGTGAAGGAATGTTAGAGCATATCAGGAGGAAATCATGAAGATGACAGTAAAAGAAATATTAAAAGATGCATTTTCCCTGCAAAATGATACAGCAGAGCAAGAAGAGATAAAAAATAGGCTGATGGATGGCGGACAAGTTACCGGAACCAATATGTGTATTTTGATGTTAGCGATTTTCATTGCTTCCATTGGACTAAATATGAATTCTACGGCGGTGATTATCGGAGCAATGCTGATTTCCCCCTTAATGGGAAGTATTTTGGCAGCAGCCTATGGAACAGCAACCGTAGACTTGCGATTATTCCGAAAGTCTGTGATAGGATTGGTATTTCAAATCGCAATATGTTTGGTGACATCTACCTTATATTTTTTAATATCACCGATTTCTACTACAACATCTGAGTTGTTAGCGCGAACCCAGCCAACCATTTGGGATGTATTGATTGCGCTATTTGGTGGAATCGCAGGAATTATCGGAATTACCAGAAAAGAAAAATCCAATATAATTCCGGGAGTGGCAATAGCAACAGCTCTTATGCCACCACTTTGTACTTGTGGTTACGGAATAGCAACCGGACAATGGAGATTTTTCTTTGGAGCAGGATATTTATTTTTGGTAAACTCATACTTTATTTTTTTGTCAGCCACAATCATATTGTTAATACTAAAAGTACCAAAAAAGAAAGACCTTGCGCTTACGCCGGAACGCTGGAAACGAATAAAGAAGGGGATTGCGCGAAATACCATTATTATGATATTGCCAAGTATTATAGTAGCATATGGAATGGTACAGACAACGAATGCAGATAAAGAGTCACTTACCGGATTTGAAAAAGAAAATATCAGTATAGAGTCTTTAACAAAGCAGATGCAGACCTTATTTCCAGAGGTGAAAAAGGTAGAAGTTCATACAGTAGAAGCAGTAAATGAGCAAAAAAAGACCGAAAAGAAAAGAAGCTTTCAGCTTACCGTATCGAAAAAATTGTCTTCTGCGCGGGAAAGTATGATGGAAGAATGGCTCAAGGAACTGTATGATGGACCATGTGAGATAATTCAGAAAGTAAAAAAATAAAAATAGAATTCAAATGAGACTACATATCACAAGAGGCTGCCACTATAAAAGCCCTAAGCTTGGCTTTTATAGAGTTCAGCCTCTTTTACATAGTGTGTGGCATTGCGACTGATATCTTCAATTTCATCAGCAGTTAAAGTACGTTTTACTTTTCCGGGACTTCCGATAACTAAAGAGTTATCCGGAATTACAGTATTTTGCGTGATAAGAGCACCGGCACCAATAATACAATTTTTTCCAATAACAGCATGATTTAGAATAATAGCCCCCATACCAATGAGAGTATTGTCTCCAATGGTACAACCGTGAATAATAGCCCCGTGTCCAATGGTTACCTGATTTCCAATGTGAATGTCAGCACCGGTGTCTACATGAAGCGTACAGTTATCCTGAATATTTGTATTTTTTCCAATATTGATAGAAGCAGTTTCAGCACGCACTACGGCATGAAACCAAATACTGGAATTTTCCTGAATGTTTACATCGCCACGGATAATGGCACCATCTGCCACAAAAACATTTTCGGAAATTTTGGGAGTTTTTAAAGAGAGCATAATCATTAGATCCTTTCTGAGATAATTCTTACATAATTTTTAATATAATAGAGTAGTTATCGCAGTGTTGCGCATAACTTGAGAAACTTGCAAAGTGCGTTCCTCGTAGTTTATTATATAGAATATACAGAAAAATGTAAAATAGTATACAAAATAGAACAAAATAAGTAAAAGTATGCGCTAAGAAAATGAAAAAATAGTGCTAAGAAAGTATAAATAAGTAAAAAAATACTTGCATTAGGTGATAAAGTTTGGTATTATAACAGGCGACAAAGGTGTCAAGAGAATAGAAATATTCTGTTGATGCCTTTTTTTTTCGTGAGTAGCGATGAAAATGGTGTTCCATTATAAAAATAATGAAGAAGTGGAGGAAAACGTTATGAGCACAGGTGATACTGGATTTATGCTGATTTGTACAGCATTGGTGTTTTTTATGACACCGGGTTTGGCATTTTTTTACGGAGGATTGGTACGAAGAAAGAATGTAGTAAATACCATGATGGCATGTACCGCAATTATGGGACTTTCTGTCGTAATGTGGGTTCTTTTTGGATATTCCCTTTCATTTGGGGGCAATCATGGTGGCGTGATTGGAGATTTTCGTTGGTTTGGTTTAGATGGAATTGCAATGAATGAGGCAGGTCCTTATGCAGATACCATTCCACATTTAGTATTTGTAGCATTTCAGATGATGTTTGCAATGATAACTCCGGCGTTGATTACAGGTTCTTTAGTAGGAAGAGTAAAGTTTAAAGCATTGTTTTTCTTTATTCTGTTCTGGTCCATTGTGGTATACTATCCAATGGCACATATGGTGTGGGGACAGGGAGGATTTTTAGCAGAAATCGGTTCTGTAGACTTTGCAGGTGGAAACGTAGTACACATTAGTTCCGGTGTTAGTGCATTGGTATTTTCAATCGTACTTGGAAGAAGAAGAGGATATGAAAATACAGCATATCGTGTGCATAATATTCCGTTCGTAGCATTAGGAGCATTTATCCTGTGGTTTGGATGGTTTGGATTTAATGCAGGAAGTGCTTTGGCAGCAAATGGTCTGGCAGCTCATGCATTTATGACTACGGCATTGGCAAGTGCAAGTGCTATGTTATCCTGGATGTTAATAGATGTGTTAAAAGACGGAAAACCTACCTTGGTAGGAGCTTCCACAGGTCTTGTGGTAGGTTTGGTTGCCATTACACCGGGCGCAGGATTTGTGCCAATTTGGTCAGCAATTATTATCGGAGGTTTGGTCAGCCCGATTTGTTGTTTTACCATTTCCTTCTTAAAGGGAAAATTGAAAATCGATGATGCGCTGGATGCATTTGGATGCCACGGAATCGGTGGCGTATGGGGCGGAATTGCAACAGGAATTTTTGCAAAAAGCTCTATTAACAGTGTGGCACGTTGGGATGGATTGATTTACGGAGAATATCGTCTGTTCTTAGCACAGGTAATTGGAATATTGGTGACAGCCGCAGTTGCAATTGTTGGAACATTTATTTGCCTTGGATTGGTTAAGTTAATTACTCCTCTTCGTGTAAGTGATAAAGAAGAAAAGGCAGGATTGGATATTTCAGAACATGGAGAAAGTGCATATCCAACCTTCAATGGACTTGATTCATAGAAATATTTGGAAAGGAGAAAAGTTGATATGATGATAAAAGTAGAAGCAATTGTGCGTGAAGAAGTATTTGAAGATGTAAAAGAAGCATTAAATGCCATAGATGTAAACGGTATTACCGTTTCACAGGTAATGGGATGTGGTGCCCAGCGCGGATACAAGAAATTGGTGCGTGGAACCGAGGTAGATGTAGTGATGTTACCAAAGATTAAGTTTGAAATTGTAGTATCTTCCGAAGAATGGGAGAAAAAGGTTATCGATGCAATTCAAAAGGCAGCATTTACCGGTGAAGTAGGAGATGGAAAAATCTTCAGTTATGAGATGCGTACAGCCATGAAAATCCGTACAAAAGAAAGTGGATACGATGCATTAAATTAGAAAATTACTTGACAAAACTGGAAAACCATTTTATTATCCTAATAACATATAGAAAAACTAGGAAATAAAAAGGAGCGAAAGTTTTGTCAATTAAAAAGATTGCAGAAAAGGCAGGAGTTTCCACAGCAACAGTGTCGCGTGTATTGAATAATCCGGCATATAAGTGTTCTTCTGAAGAGTTGCGCAAAAAGATATGGCAGATTGCACGAGAATTAAATTATATGCCAAATGAAGCAGCCCGAAATTTGAAAAAGGGAATTGTGGATACAGGAGTAAAAACCTGGTACATTGATATATTAATGACTCGTACCGGAAGTCTTGAAACAGATCCCTTTTTTAGTGAGCTACTTCGCATCATTGAAAGCGAGATTCACAGGCAAAGAGGAATTTTGGCGAAAATCTGGCATCAACCGATATTTTCCAATGACAGACGGTGTCAAATAGAGGATATCGATAGGTTACTGGCAGAGATGGAGCCGAAAGAGGAGCAGAAAAGCGACGGTTTGATTATCATTGGAAAATGTAATGACAATGTATTGAAAAAACTTTCTAAGCAATATCGAAGTATTGTGTCGGTGAATCGAAACTCAACCAATTATCTGGTAGACGAGGTAATTTGTGACGGCAGACGTATCGCAGCAACAGCAGTAGAATATTTGATTCAACTGGGACATCGAAAAATTGGATATGTGGGAGATTGTCACAATGAGTCCAGATACAAGGGCTATCAGGATACGCTGTTTAAATATAATATTGATATGGACATCAATTATGTAATAGAAACAGAGCACACAGAGGCAGAAGGATATGCTGTGATGGAGCGGCTGATTCAGCGAGGAGATGCACCTACGGCAATCTATTGTGCCAATGATATGATAGCAATCGGTATGTTGAAGTGCTTGAATCGGTACAAGAATCGTTATTATGTACCGTCCATTATCTCTAGTGATGACATAGAAGAAGCGCAGTATACGAAGCCAATGCTTACTACGGTTCGATTACCAAAGGAGGAAATGGGAAAATTTGCCCTTTATTTGTTATTGGATCGTTTGAGCGGAGGACATAAAGGCATTGTGCGTACTGAGCTGGAAGGAAAACTGATTGTGCGAGAAAGTTGTACATCCGTAGAAAATACGAACCGACTGGAATACTATATTTAATGAATAATAGAAAATAAAGCACTGGTGAACGTGGCAGAATATTACCCGTTACCAGTGTTTTGTATTATAGGAAATATCATGTTGCATGAAAGTGAAAAGTGTTCGATGAGCGGATTCTTTGTTCTGTAAAGGTTTTCATAACATGGGATAAAAAGAGAATAATTCTCAGAAAAAAGTAATTGTAAAATAAAATGAAACCATGGGAAAATAAGGGGAGTATACGTTTACACAAAAAAAGAAGAAATAGTTCAAAATTAAGCCTTTGGAATTTTCCAAGGGCTATATTTTTGAAAAAAAGACAAAGAAAATAGTTGAAAATGAAAACGATTACAAATTTTTGAATTGAGAAAATGGAAAAATAGTAGTTATAATTGTACCAATCACATGTGAAGGAACCAAAGGAAATATTTGGTGGAAGGAAGGTGAACGGGAGTTGGCAGAGGAGAAAAAGAGTCAAAGAAAGACGGTTGTAACAGAAAAGGATTTACAGGCGATTGTAGAACTGGAGTCAAGTCCGGTATTATCAGAGGGCAAGAGTGGACCGCACAAGATTCAAGGTATTGGTGCGGGATTTATTCCAAAGGTATTAAATACATCCGTGTATGATGAAGTTATAAAGGTAACAAATGAAAGTGCCTTTGAGTATAGCAAAATTTTTGCAAGAGAGGAAGGAATTCTGGTTGGTATATCGGCAGGTGCTGCCCTGTTTGCGGCAGTAAAGTTGGCAAAAAGACCAGAAAATGAAAATAAGAATATCGTTGTGTTGTTACCGGATAGTGGAGACAGATATTATTCTACACCTTTGTTTGTAGAAAAATAGCAATTGGTATTTTTAAAATATTCTAAAATATTTCAGAAAGTAAGAGTAGGACATATCAAAATGTGTCTTACTCTTTTTTTTATGCAATAGGAAATTACATCCGATTGCATAAAAAATGCTCCGCTAAGGTTATATTAAAATGTAAACGTTTACATGAAGTTCGCAATGTATTCACTAAAATAAAAGGAAATAAAAAAGAAAAAACACAATATAAGCAATAAAATCAATGGCGTATACGTTTACATGAAAAACAAAATATTTAGTAGGAACAATAGAAAATACCGGGAAATAGTAGCTGATAAATGCCATAAATCACCATTTCTTAAGGAAGAATGAAAACGATTACAGAAATTAGTATAGAAATCCCATAGGAATAGGGGTATAAATGTATCAAGCAAGACATCAACAAAAAAAGAAAGAAACAAGAAGGTGAATCAAATGAAAAAATTAAAAACAATTTTGTTAGGTCTTATCATTCCGGTTTTAGTAATTATTTTTTGGTGGTATGCCACCAATTATGGAAATACACCGGAAAGTATTCTTCCTAAAATAAGTACCGTAGGGAAAACAATTGGTGCGATGTGGACAGCAGGAACTTTACAGGAAGATTTACTTATCAGTATGCAAAGGGTGGTAGAAGGTTACCTTATCTCAGCAGTTTTAGGAATCGTTCTTGGTACAATAATGGGAATGTCCGAAACAGTCAGAAAGATATTTCAGCCAACGGTTACAACCATACGGCAGATACCGATTATGGCATGGATTCCTCTGCTGATTCTGTGGTGTGGAATAGGGGAAGCTTCTAAGATTGTAATTATTGTAATTGCTTCGTTTTTTCCGATTATGGTCAATACGTTGAGTGGAATCAGTCAGACACCATTGGAATATGTAGAAGTAGCAAAACTTTACAAAATAAGTAAGTGGAAAACATTTATAAGAGTATATCTTCCACACGCACTTCCACATATCCAGACAGGATTAAAACTTGGACTTGGTGTTTCGTGGATGGCAGTAGTTGCAGCAGAATTGATTGCATCTACTTCAGGAATTGGTTATCGGATGAGTTATGCAAGAACCCTTATGCAGTCGGATGTGGTGATTATCTGCATGATTGTTATTGGAATCATCGGAATTCTGATGGACAAATTACTTACCATCATTTTCACAGCATTAACTCCATGGGAGAGAAAAAGGAGGGAAAGAGGATAATGGCAGAAGAAAATAGCTTAGTAATTAACCATTTAAATAAGAAGTTTGATGTAGATAAGAAGCAGGTAGAGATTTTAAAAGATATTAATCTAACAATAAAAAAAGGTGAATTTATTACCATTGTGGGGCACAGCGGCTGCGGAAAGTCTACTTTGTTAAAAATTATTGCAGGACTTGTGGGATACTCAGAAGGAGAGATTATTCGAAACGGAAAACCTGTTACCGGACCAGATACTGACTGTGGAATGGTATTTCAGGAACATCGCCTTCTTCCATGGTTAAAAATCAAGGATAACATTGGATTTGGACTGGATAAGTCAGACAAAAAGAAATGGAATGAGACGGTTCAAAAACATATAGAATTGGTAAAATTGCAAGGGTTTGAAAATGCATATCCCTCTCAGTTGTCAGGGGGAATGTCACAAAGAGCTGCTATAGCAAGAGGGCTTGTTACAAGTCCGGATATACTGCTTTTGGATGAACCTTTTGGAGCATTGGATGCATTGACCAGAGTGCAGATGCAGAAGGAAATCCTTCGTATTTGGGAAGAAGAAAAAACAACTATGATTATGGTGACACATGATATTGATGAGGCAATCTACTTAGGAAACAGAATTGTGGTAATGTCAGCAAGACCTGGTGAGATTAAGGAAATTATTACAGTAGATTCGGCAAATGCAAAAGTAAGAGGAAGTACAGATTTTTCTTATTATAAGCAGAAGGTATATAAACACTTCTTTGAAGATGAAAGAGAAACAGAAGAATACAACATTTAGTAACAGGAAGGGAGGAAAACAGATGAGCTACATATTAAATGCAAATCCAAAAGAAGCAACTGAAATTACAAAGAAGTACAATCAGAATATAAAAGAAAATGTAAATCTTCATTATCTGGAAGAAGAAAAAAAGGATATTGAAGAATTAAAGTCTCATTTTATTTATGAATTGGGAAAGGAAAATATTACAGATACAGAGGGAAATGTCCGGTGGAATCGAAAGCAGCAGGATTATCTTCGCAAAGAAGCACCGGATACCGTCAATCCTTATTTATGGCAGATAGCTCAGGATGGTCTTTGGGCAGGCGTGGTAGAACTGATAAAAGATAAAGTATATGTAACAACAGGAATTACACCGTCAACAGTTGGATTTATAAGAAGTGACAACGGTTGGATTGTTGTAGATGCAGGAGGTTCCATAAATGAAGGGGAACTTACATTAGACATCATAGAAAAAGCTTTAGGTGAAAATGTAAGGGACCATATCAAGGCACTGATTATCAGTCATACCCATCAGGATCATTTTGGAGGGGCAGAAGTATTCACAGAGCAGGAAAACTCCCAGGTTCCGGTATATGGACCGAAAGACTATGAACATTCTTTGGTAAATGACAACCTATATGGTGGCATTGCAATGTCAAGAAGGTTACAGTATCAATGCGGATTGTTTTTGCAAAGAAATGAAAAAGGATATATTACCTTAGGACTTAGCACAGCACCGGGAGCATATGGAAGAGTGTCTTCGGTTTTTCCAACGGAAAGCATTGAAAAAGATACTACAGTTAATATAGATGGTGTTGAAGTTGATTTTCTTTTGACACCAGATACGGAAACGGAAGCGCATTTAATTTGCTATTTCAGAAACTATCATGCATTATTCCTTGCAGACAATACGGTAGGAACCATTCATAATACATATACCATGCGAGGAGCTCCAGTCAGAGATGCCAATTATTGGGGACAGATTCTTTATAGATTATATTTGCAATACGGTGAAGAGGCGGAAGTGATTTTTGCAGGTCATGGGACACCATATTGGAAGTCAGTAGAAAGACCGGATAAGTTGAAAAAGTTTTTGCTGGACAATGCAGCGGCATATAAGTTTACCAATGATCAGGCATTGCTCTTAGCAAATGAAGGATATAGCCTCAATGAAATAGGAAATGAAATTAAAATTCCGGAATCTATCAGCAGGACATGGTATACCAGAGGGCATTATGGAAGTTATTCCTTCAATGCAAGAGCTTCTTATCAGAAGTATCTTGGATTCTATGATGGAAATCCTGTGCATCTGTTGCCATTGCCGGAAAAAGAATTGGCTGCAAAGTTTATTGAATATGTTGGATCTGCAGAAACAGTATTAGAAAAGGCAAAAGCAGATTTTGAAAAAGGGGAATATCAGTGGGTCGCAACAGTAACGAATCATTTAGTATTTGATAATCCGAAAAATCTGGATGCACGTTACTTATGTGCAGATGCCTTAGAACAGTTGGCATATCAGAGTGAAAATGGTTTGTGGAGAAATGCATATTTGGCGGCAACTGTAGAACTGCGTAATCCGGAATTTGCAAAGCACTTAAATATTCGTGCAATGGATAATCGTGATACAGTAGCATATGTTTCTACAGAACTGTTGTTAGACCATTTAGGAATAAACTTTGATGGATATCTTGCAGAAAAAGATGTAGATAGTGGAAAAAACTTTGGACCATCGGAATATAAGAAAGGAAAATTGCAGTTCCGTTTGCAAATCACAGAAGATGAAAGTTTCACTAAGATAGTGGAATCACATATTGTAGATATTTATAAAGGAACAATTTTCCACTGGCAGGAAGAAAAAGAATCAGACAGTTTTAAAGAAAAATTACCGGTAATCAAAGCTACTCGTGAAGGAGTTTATAATCTTGCAGTGAAGCAGTATGAACAGAGCAAAGAATTATTTGAAACAGACAGAACAGATGTTCTCATATGGATAAATGATTATGTAGTTGATACCGGTAAGTATAGAAATTTCAATTTGATTGAACCATTAGAAGAAATATAAAAATACAGATAGAAAGATGAGGAAAATATTATGAAAAATTTAAAGAAAGTTACAGGAATCTTAGTAGCATTAACATTGGCAGTTGGAGTGATAGGTTGCGGTGCTTCTAAGAACAATAATAATGCAATAGAAAAAGCAGATAAAACAGAAACCGCCTCAAATGAAAATAAGGAACTGAAAAAAGTAGTGATTGGAACTACCGGATTAGATGGTTCTATGACGGAAAGTGCTGCAATTGCACAGAAAGAAAAATTCTTTGAAGAGGAATTAGAAAAGGTAGGATACTATCCGGAGTATCAAGCATTTGCACAGCAAGGACCGGCAATCAACGAGGCGTTTTCCTCTAAGGCAATCGATTTTGCTGTATATGGAGATTTACCGGCAATTACAGCCAAAAGTAATGGAATAGATATTGAAGTAATTGCAACTACAAGTTCTGATATGACATATAGTGTGGTTGTTGACAATGATTTGAAAATCTCATCTATTGCTGACTTAAAAGGAAAAAAGATAGTAGTAGGATTTGGTACTGCTCCGTATAAATTCTTATCAGACTTGTTGGAAAAGAATGGATTAACCATAGATGATGTTGAAATTGTAAACTCAGCAACAGATGGACCAACGATGCTTCCAGCAAAACAAGCAGATGCATTTGTTACGGCAGAAGGTCCGGCACTTCTTTATCAAGCAAATGGGATCGGAAAAGTTTTTGATACATCAGATGTAGCAAGTGAATTATCGTCTTTATTTGTATTAGCAGGAAGAACAGAATTTATTAAAGAAAATCCGAAAGTGGCACAGGCATTTGTAAAAGCATTACAAAGAGCGTATGAATTTGCACAGGAAAATCCGGAGAAGGTATACGAAGATTTAGCAACAGATAGCTTTCCGGCAGAAATTCAACAGCAGGTTTATGCAGATACTACTTTTGCTGGGTTTAATCCTATAATAGATAATGTAACAAAAAAGAAGGCTGAGAGTACGGTATCTTTTCTGAAGGCAAATAACATTATTACAAATGATGTGAATGTAGATGACTTTTTCGATACCGCAATTTATGAAAAGGCAGTTCAGAAATAGGTTGTGATATAACAAGCGGAGGATAGAAAAATATGGAAAATATATTGAATGCCAAGAGAAAAGAAGCAACAGTATTTACAAAAAATTTCAATCAGAATATTCGGAAAAATTTCAATCAGGAATATATTGCAGAAGAGGATAAGGATGTTGAAGAATTTCGGTCACATTTTATTTTACGACTGGAAGATAATATTTTCGATAAAAACGGAAATGTTATCTGGAATATCCAGGCGCAGAGTTACATTCAGGAAGATTATCCAGATTCCGTGAATTCTTACCTTTGGCGCAACGCAAAAGAAGGAATGATTCCGGGGGTTGCAGAATTGATAAAAGGAAAAGTTTATATCACGACAGGAATCTCGGTTGCGCCCATAGGATACATTAAAAGTACCAATGGATGGATTATCCAAGATACAGGCTCTTCGGTTGAGGATGCGGAAGTTTCCCTCGAACTCTTGGAAAAGGCAACAGGTGAAAAGGTTCGTGGGCATATAAAAGCAATTATTATCAGTCATACACACCATGATCATTTTGGAGGAACAGAAACCTTCTTAAAATATGAAAAGGAGCCGGAAAAGATACCAATATATGCACCCATTGGCTATGAAAAGTCCATGACGAATGACAATTTGAGTACCGGAATTGCAATGGCAAGAAGAGTACAGTATCAGGCAGGAGTATTTCTTCCACGAGATGATAAAGGGTATGTTTCCATGGGATTAAGTAATACTCCATATATTCCAGGAAGAATTTCTTCTGTTTTTCCAAATGAGTTGATAGAACAGGATAAAACACTTGAACTGGATGGAATAGAGGTGGATTTTATCCTTACACCTGATACAGAAACAGAAGCACATATGGTAACTTATTTTAGAAATTATCATACGCTATATCTTGCAGATGATGCTGTGGGGACAATTCACAACACCTATACTATGCGAGGGGCACAGGTTCGTGATGCCAATTATTGGGGAGAAGTACTCTATAAGTTGTATCTCGATTATGGCGAAGAGGTGGAAGTGATATTTGCGGGGCATGGTATTCCTCTTTGGAAAACAGAGGAAAGACCGGAAAAATTAAAGCGGTTTTTATTAGATAATGCAGCGGCATATAAGTTCACAAGTGACCAGGCATTGTTATTGGCAAATAAAGGATATACTTTAAACGAGATTGGAAATGCTATTGAGATACCGGAATCAATTAGTAGAACCTGGTATACAAGAGCACATTATGGAAACTATACATTCAATGCAAGAGGTGCATATCAGAGGTATCTTGGGTTTTATGATGGAAATCCAGTGCATTTGTTACCACTTCCGGAAAAAGAATTAGCAGAGAAGTTTATAGAATATGTAGGTTCTTTTGAAAAAGTTCTTGAATATGCAAAAAGGGACTATGAAAGTGGGGAATATCAGTGGGTTGCAACAGTAACAAACCATCTTGTATTTGCCAATCCACAGAATCTTGAGGCACGCTATCTTTGTGCAGATGCTTTGGAACAACTTGGATATCAGGCGGAAAGTGCCTTGTGGAGAAATGCATATCTTTCTGCAGCTATTGAACTTAGAAATCCGGGAATTAATAAAAAACGTAAATTTAATGCAATGGCTAATAAAGATTATATTGCATATGTTTCAAGCGGTCTGTTGTTAGATCATCTCGGTATTAATTTTGATGGTTATCGTGCAGAAACAGAAGCCGTAGCAGATGCCAATATAGCACCGGCGGAGTACTTGAATGGAAACTTGCAGTTTGCGTTGCAGATTTATGAGGACAATAGTTTTGAACATAAATTGGAGACTCATATTGTAAATATTTATAAAGGAACCATTTTTCATTGGAAAGAAGAGGAGAATTCAAGTATCGATGAGGGGAAAAATCCTGTAGTAAAAACAACACGAGATGGTGTTTATAGACTTGCTGCAAAACAATATCAGGAAAATAAAGAATTGTTTTATTCAAAGCGATTAGATATTTTAGAGTGGATAGATAAATATGTAGTGGATTTTTCAGCGTATACAAATTTCAATCTGATAGAACCAATTTGTTTGAGTTAAATGTGTGAAAAATTTCAGGAATATAAGAAGAGTATGAAAGCAGGGAAAAACTACTGGGGGGAAAATATTCGAAGAGGAGATAATAAGAAATAAAGATGGATAAAAGCAGTTTCTTTCACTTATAAAAATTTAATAAAGGTTCTAAAAGTATTCTAAAATATCCCGGAAATAGCTTGTGCTTTCCGGGGTATTAAAAATCGAATTGGAGGAATGTCTGGAAGAACTGGAGTTTTGGGAAGAATATCATTTAGGAAAGTCAAAAGATTCCTTAAGGGTAGATGTGTTAATTATTGAAAAACGTTCAAATCTGTATATTCCAAAGCAAATCGCTGAAAAATTTCAAACTTATAACTTAATAGAATATTGTGGCTAAGATGTCTGGACAGCCAGTTGAAAGAAAAAGAATTGTATGAACGTTTAGAACAAGCATACAGTCAACATAAAGATGAGCCCAGATACAGTGCACCAATGAACGCCATTATCTGGTCGAATTATCGAAAGAAAGGAGAGTTAGGGATTATGTGTGAAGCGTTGTATGATTTATTTGCAGATGAATTAGTAGAGCATGAAGCAAAGGGCAAAGCGGAAGGTGTTGAAATAGGAATTCGGATTTTTATTGAGGATAATATGGAAGAAAAGGTGACGGAAAGTCGTATTATTGAAAAATTGCAGAAAAAGTTTTTATTATCACAGGAAAAAGCGGAGAAATATGTAGAAAAATATAAGAGACAATTTGTGAATTAGGAAATAAAATCCATAAATCTTTCCAAAACCTCTTGCAAAAATAAAAAATCCGTGCTATCATAATCAACATCAAAAAGACATTAACAAAGTAAAGCGTTGAAGGAGACTCTTGCTTTTAGAGGCCGACAGGAATGAGGTGTCACCGACTGAGAGCACCACTTGGAAGAGAAAGCGAAGGGAACACTCTGGAGCAGACTGGTTGAACTTAAGTAGGTCAGTACGGCAGTGCACGTTACGCACAAAGAGAGGGAAGATGACAGCGTCATTTTTCAATGCGGGTGGTACCGCGGATAAGTCAGATTATTCGCCCCGGAATACCAATAAGTATTCCGGGGCATTTTTGTATATAAAATACTCCGGAATGAGAAAAAGGAGTAGAAGAAGATGAGCAATATTTACAGAGACGTAACATTGAACCAAGTAAGTGAAAACGACATTGGAAAAACTATTCGAGTAGCCGGTTGGGTAGAAAATATCCGTGACCACGGTGGTGTATCTTTTATTGACTTAAGAGATATGTATGCAGTGATGCAGGTGGTTATTCGTGACGGTAAATTGTTAGAAGGTATCCGTAAGGAACAGGCACTTTCTATCGAAGGAATTATCGAAAAGAGAGACGAAGAGACTTACAATCCGAAGATTCCTACCGGAACCATTGAATTAGAGGCAAAAGAGATTCAGGTATTAGGCGAAGTATATACACAGCTTCCATTTGAAATTATGACAAGTAAGGAAGTAAGAGAAGACGTTCGTTTGAAATATCGCTATTTAGACCTTAGAAATCAGAAGGTAAAGGACAATATCATTTTCCGTTCCAAGGTAATTACTTATTTAAGACAGAAGATGACAGAAATGGGATTCTTAGAAGTACAGACTCCAATCCTTTGTGCATCCTCTCCGGAGGGCGCAAGAGACTATATTGTACCTTCCAGAAAATATAAAGGAAAATTTTATGCATTGCCACAGGCACCACAGCAGTATAAGCAGTTGTTAATGGTATCCGGATTCGATAAGTATTTCCAGATTGCTCCGTGTTTTCGTGATGAAGATGCCAGAGCAGACCGTTCTCCGGGAGAGTTTTATCAGTTAGACTTTGAAATGAGCTTTGCTACACAGGAAGATGTATTTCGCGTAGGAGAAGAAGTATTATCTGCAACTTTTGAAAAGTTTGCACCGGAAGGAAGCGTTGTAACAAAAGCACCATATCCAATTATCAGCTACAAGCAGGCAATGTTAGAGTTTGGTTCCGATAAACCGGACCTTAGAAATCCGCTTCGTATTATGGATGTAACAGATTTCTTCCAGGAATGTACCTTTAAGCCATTTATTGGAAAAACCGTAAGAGCCATCAAAGTTCATGCAGATATGTCCAAGGGATTTCATGAAAAACTGTTGAAGTTTGCTACCGGAATTGGTATGGGCGGACTTGGTTATCTGGAAGTATTAGAAGACGGAAGTTACAAAGGACCAATTGATAAATTCATTCCGGCAGAGTTAAAGGAAGAATTCCGCACCCTTACCGGATTAGAAGTAGGAGATACTATTTTCTTCATGGCAGACAAGGAAGAACGCGCAGCATATTATGCAGGTATGATTCGTAATGAATTAGGTGAGAAGTTGGATTTAATAGAGAAAAATGCATATCGTTTCTGCTATGTAAATGACTTCCCAATGTTTGAACGTGACCCGGAAACAAAGAAAATCGGATTTACACACAACCCGTTCTCAATGCCGCAGGGTGGCTTAGAAGCACTGGAGAAGGAAGACCCATTGAGCATTTTGGCTTATCAGTACGATATTGTATGTAACGGTATTGAGTTATCTTCCGGAGCAGTTCGTAACCATGATATGCAGATTATGGAAAAAGCATTTGAAATCGCAGGTTATGACAAAGAAGTGCTGAAGAATAAGTTCGGAGCATTATACAGTGCATTCCAGTTCGGAGCACCACCACATGCAGGAATGGCACCGGGGGTTGACCGTATGATTATGCTCCTTAGAAATGAAGAAAATATTCGTGAAGTCATTGCATTTCCAATGAACGGAAATGCACAGGATTTGATGTGTGGAGCACCAAATGAAGTAACAGAACAGCAGTTGCGAGAAGTACACATCAAGGTAAGAGATTAAAATCCTTAGAGGAGGAAGAAAGATGGCAAATGTAATTTCAGATGAAACCATGGAATATGTGGGCATCCTTGCTAAATTAGAGCTGTCAGAGGAAGAAAAACAGGCAGCCAAAAAAGATATGGAAAGTATGCTTGATTATATTGATAAATTAAACGAATTAGATACCTCCAAGGTAGAACCGATGTCACATGTTTTCCCGGTAAAAAATGTATTCCGGGAAGACGTAGTAGAAAATGGAGACGGTGGAGAGGCGACACTTGCCAATGCACCGGAGAAAAGAGATCGTGCATTTGTTGTACCAAAAACCGTAGACCAGTAAAGGAGGCATTATAATATGAAGCTTTTAGAGTTAACGGCTGTAGAATTAGGCAAGAAAATTAAGGCTGGCGAAGTAACCGTACAAGAAGCTACCCGTGCAGCATTAGATGCCATAAAAGCAAAAGAAGAACAAGTTCACAGCTTTGTAACCATAGATGAAGAAGGCGCAATGAACCGTGCAAAAGAGGTTCAAAAATTGATAGATGATGGAACACTTACCGGACCACTTGCAGGAGTTCCGGTAGCAATCAAAGATAATTTGTGTACCAAAGGAATGCTTACCACATGCAGTTCCAAGATTTTGTATAATTTTATTCCAACCTATACAGCAGAAGCAGTACTTAATTTGGAAAAAGCAGGGGCAGTCATTCTTGGAAAGACCAACATGGATGAATTTGCCATGGGAAGTACCACAGAGACTTCTGCTTATGGAGTGACTAAAAATCCATGGAATACAGAACATGTACCGGGAGGTTCTTCCGGAGGAAGCTGTGCAGCAGTAGCAGCAGAAGAATGTTTTTATGCATTAGGCTCTGACACCGGTGGTTCCATTCGTCAGCCAAGTTCTTTTTGTGGTGTGACAGGAATAAAACCAACCTACGGAACGGTTTCCCGTTATGGGCTGATTGCTTACGGTTCTTCCTTAGATCAGATTGGACCGGTTGCAAAGGATGTCACAGATTGTGCCACAATATTAGAGGCAATTACTTCTTATGATAAGAAGGATTCTACTTCTGTAAAAAGAGAGGACACAGACTTTACTTCTGCATTGGTAGATGATGTCAAAGGAATGAAAATCGGTATACCAAGAGATTACCTGGGAGAAGGATTAGATTCAGAGGTAAAAACAGCAATTCTTGCGGCAGCAAAGACCTTAGAAGAAAAGGGAGCCATTGTAGAAGAATTTGATTTAAGTTTGGTAGAGTATGCGATTCCTGCTTATTACGTTATTGCAGCAGCAGAAGCAAGCTCCAATTTAGCACGTTTTGACGGTGTAAAATACGGTTATCGTACCAAGGAGTACGAAGGACTTCATAATATGTACAAGAAGTCACGTTCCGAAGGATTTGGACCGGAAGTAAAACGTCGTATTATGTTAGGTTCTTTCGTATTAAGTTCCGGATATTATGATGCATATTATCTGAAGGCTTTACGCACCAAGGCATTAATAAAACAGGCATTTGATAAGGCGTTTGAAAAGTATGATGTTATTTTAGGACCGGCAGCGCCAACCACAGCACCGAAGTTAGGAGAATCATTAAGTGATCCGTTAAAGATGTATTTAGGAGACGTGTATACCGTTTCTGTAAATCTGGCAGGACTTCCGGGAATCAGCTTGCCATGCGGATTGGATTCTAAGGGATTACCAATCGGACTTCAGTTGATTGGTGACTGTTTTAAAGAAAAAAATATTATTCGTGCGGCATATGCTTATGAGCAGACCAGAACATATCAGCATAGTCCGATAGCACAGGATTAGAAAGGAGAGAAGATTATGAGTAAACAGTATGAAACCGTCATCGGATTAGAAGTCCATGTAGAATTAGCAACTAAGACAAAAATCTTCTGCTCCTGTTCTACCGCATTTGGAAGTGCTCCAAATACGCATACCTGTCCGGTGTGTACCGGTATGCCGGGATCTCTTCCGGTATTAAATAAGCAGGTAGTAGAATATGCGATGGCAGTAGGAGTTGCAACGAACTGTCAGATTAACCAATACAGCAAGTTTGACCGAAAAAATTATTTTTATCCGGACAATCCTCAGAACTATCAGATATCTCAATTGTATCTGCCAATCTGCCATGATGGTGGCATTGAAATTGAAATGGAAAACGGAAAAAAGACCATAGGTATTCACGAAATTCATATGGAAGAGGACGCAGGAAAATTAGTACATGACGATTGGGAAGAAGTGTCTTTGGTAGACTATAATCGTTCCGGTGTACCGTTAATCGAAATTGTATCCGAACCGGATATGCGTTCCGCAGAAGAAGTAATTGCATACCTGGATAAGTTACGCATGATTATTCAGTATCTTGGAGCTTCCGACTGTAAGATGCAGGAAGGTTCGATGAGAGCAGATGTGAACCTGTCGGTACGAGAAGTAGGAGCAAAAGAATTTGGTACGCGTACCGAAATGAAAAATATCGGTTCCTTTAAAGCAATTGCAAGGGCAATCGAAGCTGAAACAGCACGTCAGATTGATTTGATTGAGTCAGGAGAAAAAGTAGTTCAGGAAACAAGACGTTGGAATGACGAACAGGGATACTCCTATGCAATGCGTTCTAAAGAAGATGCACAGGATTACCGTTATTTCCCAGAACCGGATTTAGTACCGATTGTGATTAGTGACGAGTGGTTACAACAGGTAAAGGACAATCAACCGGAGTTGCGAGATGAAAAATTAAAACGATATCAGGAAGAGTTTGGTTTGCCGGAATATGATGCACAGATTCTTACATCCGTAAAGAAATTAGCAGATGTATTTGAAGCAACAACAGAACTTTGCAAGAAACCGAAAAAAGTATCCAACTGGTTGATGGGAGAAACCATGCGATTATTAAAAGAGCATGATATGGACCCGGAAGATATCAAGTTCTCACCAATTAACTTAGCAAAGGTTATCGAATTAACAGAAGCGGGAACGATTAATAGTTCCGTAGCAAAAGAGGTATTTGAAAAGGTATTTACTGAGGATATCGATCCGGATAAATATGTAGAAGAAAAAGGATTAAAAACGGTGAATGACGAAGGAGCACTTCGCGAAACAATCGAAAAAATCATTCAGGACAACCCTCAATCCGTAGAAGATTATCGTAACGGTAAGGAAAAGGCAATCGGCTTTTTAGTAGGTCAGACCATGAAAGCCATGAAAGGAAAAGCAAATCCCGGAATGGTAAATAAAATATTAAAAGAATTATTATAGAACTTTATATAGAAGTAGCGGGTACCAATCTGTGTCTTATCTTTGGTATCCGCTATTTTTGCTAAGCAATTATCTTATTTTTCACAAATCCAAACTGTTTTGCAGCTTGTCCAATATAATTCAATGTAAAATACAAAATAACGCAGTCAATTGGAAGCATAATTACATTCTTTAAAAGTCTTGCCGGGAGAAGAACCAGAAATGCATTTCCATATAACATGGATAACCAGTAGGTTCCAAGAACGCAGTTTATGAAAAGTTTTACCAAAAATTCGGCAATAAGGATGCGTTTCCAACTTACAGGTTTACGATACAGAATACTTCCATAAATGATACCGGAAAGCATAGCGTTTAAAGTAAATCCAAAGAAGAATGGTCCGGTTGGCTTTAGAAAATATTTTAAAACATCTAATGCACCGCCAAAGAGACAACCTACCACAGGGCCAAAGAGAAAGTCTACCATGCGGTTGGGAAGACCGGAAAATCCGATTCGTATGTATTGCCCAATAGGGATGGTTGCTACGGTACCAAGTACGATACCAAGTGCAGCCATAAGACCACAGAATACAATGTTTCTGGTAACGGAAAGCTCCTGTAAAGATGCTTTGTAGAGTTGTAATATCTTTTTCATAAATAAAAAACCTCCTTCATAGCAGTTTTCCAATAACTACATAAAGGAGACACAGACAGCCTATATGCAGCAGCGGGATGCGAACTTTGTACCGCAGGCATTCGCCTTTCGTCCGGGTGACAACTCCCTGTTCACTCAGCACTTAACGCACAAGATTCTACTCTGCTAATTAAAAATAATAATATTTTGGAACAAAACTGTTATATCACAAAACATAACAATTGTAAAACACAAAATTCCGGGTGCTGGTTATAACTTATAACTATAGCGCGTGTAAGTGTCATCGCCGGGCTGGTAAGAATAAGAAAAAATGATAAATATTATCAACTAATTTATTTCATTTTAAACATATTTGTAGTATATTTAACGGGTTAGTAAAAGCTAACTATTGACAGTACAGAAAAAATATGATTAAATAAACATGTGAACAATTATTCATATGAAAAAGAGTTATGAAGGAAGGAATAAGTATGTTTTTGGAAATTAATGATTTGAAAAAAAGTTACGGAAATGATTCCAACCGAGTAGAGGTTCTAAAGGGAATCAGTTTTTCCATTGAACGTGGAGAAATTTGTGTATTGTTAGGACCATCCGGTTCCGGAAAGTCCACACTGCTTAATGTAATTGGAGGAATCGATGCAGCAGATAGTGGATATGTTGCTATTAATGGGGAGAGAACAGTGGATATGAAGGAAAAAGTACTGACCAGATACCGTAGAAAACATCTCGGATATGTATTTCAGATGTACAACCTCATTCCTAATTTAAGTGTAAAAGAAAATATAGAAGTGGGCGCATATTTAAGTGATAAGCCATTGGATATTGATGATTTATTGAAAACCTTAGGATTATATGAGCACAGACATAAATTACCAAACCAGTTGTCAGGTGGACAGCAGCAAAGAACAGCAATTGGTCGTGCAATTGTGAAAAATCCAGATATTCTTCTTTGCGACGAACCAACAGGAGCCTTAGACTACAATACTTCCAAAGAGATTTTAAAATTAATTGAAGAAGTAAACCAGAAGTACGGAAACACGGTTATCATGGTAACACATAACGATGCTATTAAGAATATGGCAGACCGGGTAATTAAGCTGCGTGATGGACAGATTCGCAAGGATTATCGAAATGAATCTAAGATTCCTGCAAGTGAATTGGATTGGTAAAGGCGGTGGTAAGATGAAAAATCCATTAAATAAAAGACTGCCTCGAGAATTCAAAGGAGAATTTGCAAAATATTTATCAATTTTTCTGTTTATGACAGCAACCATTGGTTTTGTTTCCGGTTTTCTGGTGGCAGGAAGCAGCATGATTCAGGCGTATGATGAGAGCTTTGAAAAGTACAATATTGAAAATGGACACTTTGTCTTGGATGAAAAGGCAGATGAAGATACGCTTACTGAGTTAGAAAAAGAAGATGTGACGATTTATCCGCAGTTTTATATAGAAGAAGATACGGATGTAAACGGAAACGTAAAAACGGACAGTACCCTTCGTATTTTTGAAAACCGTACCGATGTGAATAAGGTATGTGTTATGAAGGGAAAAATGCCAAAGAATGAAAAGGAAATTGCCATAGACCGTATGTATGCGGATAACAACAATCTGAAAACAGGAGACACCATTGAAGTCGATGGAAAAAAGTTAAAGATTAGCGGATTGGTAGCTCTTTCCGATTATAGTGCGTTGTTTTCAGATACCAGCGATTTGATGTTTGATTCCGTAAAATTCGGCGTAGCTGTTATGACAGACGAAGGATTTGACAGTTTTGAAGACAGCAGAATCTATTACAGTTATGCATGGAAATACGATAAAGAGCCAAAAAATGAAATCAAAGAAAAAGAAACTTCCGATGATTTTATGAAAGTATTAGCACAACATGCAACCATTGAAAAATATGTGCCACGTTACATCAATCAGGCAATTAATTTTACCGGGGATGACATGGGTGGCGATAAAGCAATGATGATAGTATTATTGTATATCTTAATCGTGATACTGGCATTTGTATTTGCAGTAACCATTAATCACACCATTGCAAAAGAAGCAACGGTAATCGGAACCTTGCGTGCATCAGGATATACCAGAGGAGAAATGGTAAGACATTATCTGGCAATTCCTATGTTGGTAACGCTATTGGCGGCAATAATAGGAAATATTTTAGGCTATACCATCTTTAAAAATATGGTAGCAGATATGTATTACGGAAGTTATAGCCTTCCAACCTATAAAACCATATGGAATGGTGAGGCATTTGTTTTAACCACAGTGGTACCAATGATTATTATGTTACTTACGAATTTATTCTCCTTGGTACATCGTTTGAAACTATCTCCACTTCGATTTATACGAAGAGATTTAAGCAGTCAGAAGAAGAAAAAAGCAGTACGACTTCCAAAGGTGAAGTTTTTTACCAGATTCCGATTGCGAATTATCATACAGAACCGCTCCAGTTACATAACCTTATTTGTGGGAATGTTATTTGCCAATATTTTACTTTTGTTCGGTATGATGATGTCGCCACTCTTATCCCATTATCAGGATGAAGTGGTAAATAATATGATAGCAGATTATCAGTATGTTTTAAAAGCACCGGTAGAAGTTGACGATAAGGAAGCAGAAAAATACTGTGTAGTGTCTTTGAAAACCGTAAACGGAGACAAAGAAGGAGAAGAAATCAGCGTATACGGAGTACAAAAGGACAGTGAATATGTAAAGTGGAACTTACCGTCAGACGGGATTTGTATTTCCGATGGTTATGCAGAAAAATATCAATTGAAAAAAGGAGACACAATTGTACTTCGTGAGTCATACGGCAACAAAATGTATGGGTTCCAGATTAAGAAGATTGTAGAATATCCATCATCCTTAGCAGTATTTATGCCGGAAAAACAGTTTTGTGAAACTTTTGACAAAGAAGAGGGATATTTTAACGGCTATTTCTCCAATACGAAATTAGGAGAGCTAAAGAAGGAATATGTAGCATCTTGTATTACAGAGGATGATTTAACCAAGATATCCAGACAGTTGGACGTTTCCATGGGAAATATGTTCTATCTGGTAAATGTCTTTTCAGTAGCCTTGTCAGCACTGTTAATTTATTTGCTGACAAAATTGATTTTAGAGAAAAATACCAATTCCATTTCTATGGTAAAAATTCTTGGATATGAAAATGGAGAAATTGCCCGACTGTATTTGATGGCAACTACCTGGGTGGTAATTTTATCATTGATTCTGGGTATGTGGATTTCTACGGTAGTAATCGGTGGAATTTATCGAGTTATGATGAGTGATTACAGCGGCTGGCTGACCATGTATATTGATCCAAAGGTGTATGTGGAAATGTTTATCATGAGCATGGTAGCATACTTGGTAGTAGCATTATTGCAGTTTAGAAAGATTCGAAAGATTCCAATGGATGAAGCTTTAAAAAATGTAGAATAAAAACCGTTAGGTGTATTAGGAGGATGAGCATTTGCTTATCCTCCTTTTCTGTGTTATTTTATAGAGGTGCTATTTTTAGATAAAAGGAAATTACCATGAAAAAGAAAATTACATTTATAATATTAGTACTATGGATGATTGTGATATTTTGTTTTTCCGCCCAAAACGGAACCAGGTCTTCCGGAATCAGCCGTTTTATAGGATATGGGATTGCAGAAAAGCAGAACCAGTTACAGCAGCAGGAAAAAAGCAAAGAGAAAATAGAGGAACAAGTAGAGGGTATGCAATTTCTCATACGAAAATCGGGACATATGGGAGAATATGCATTACTGGCAATTTTAGTATTGGCACATATGAGCTGCTATGCGAATAAACCCAAAAGGTATTATTTGTGGGGATGGAGCGTTTGTATTTTGTATGCAATAACAGATGAAATTCATCAGCTATTTGTGCCGGGAAGAAGTGGCAGAATTTTTGACGTAGGTGTGGATGCGGTAGGAAGTTTGGTGGGAATTGCTGCTTTTACAATTTTCTTACAACTTTTTGCATATTTCCGTAAAAAGAATTGATATAATTTACGCGAGTAGCGAGGAAAACCGAGTGCTTGCATGAAGGGTTGAAGAGCACCGTGATAACTTGAAAAACATGGGTTTACGCGAGCAGGGAGGAAAAGGTGAGTAAAGATGATACAGATATTAATAGTAGAAGACGATCCAAATATAGCAAAATTAATAGAAGCTACGGTTGCCATAGGCGGTTATCAGGGAACTGTATGTGATAATGGAAAAGAAGCATTTGCAAAAATGGAAAATCAAAAATATGATTTAGTGTTATTAGATGTGATGTTGCCGGATATGAGTGGATTTGAAATAATGAAAAATCGAACCAATACGGAAACACCTGTTATTTTTATTACGGCAAAGCAGGAATTAACGGATAAAGTCCGAGGACTTCGTTTAGGGGCAGAGGACTATATTGTAAAACCATTTGAAGCAATGGAACTTTTAGCAAGAATCGAAGTAATCCTGCGGCGAGTGAAAAAGTCGGAAAATACATATCGTTATGGAGAAATATCCGTAAATGTAGAAGAACATACCTGTAAATGGAATGGACAGGAGGTATATTTAACACCGAAGGAATTTGAAGTATTGATATTTTTTATGCAGCATAAGGATGTGGCAATTTCCAGAGAGCGTCTATTGACAGCGGTGTGGGGATATGAATACGAAGGAGAGACAAGAACCATAGATATTCATATTCAGCAGCTTCGGAAAAAATTGAATCTAAAGGACAAATTAGTGACGATTCCAAAACTTGGATATCGTCTGGAAAGTATAAAGGAGTAGGGAATGAAGCTTTGGCAAAAGATTTTTCTCTATACATTAATACTGGTGATGCTTGCAGTAGGTGTGACCAGTATTTTGTTATTGGAAAACAGTTATTCATTAGCAATGAACCAGAAGAAACAAAGTGTATACAGTGAACATGAATTCTTTTGTTCCGGTTTTAAAAGCATGGTTATCACAGAGCGTTTGAAACAGAATGCGGTAGTACTTGAAGATACCCAGGTAGAAAAGTTAATGAAAGAAGTGATGGATGAAGAAACAACTGACAGTACAATTTTCCTGGATGAGAATCAAAAGCAGATATGTGCCAATAAAAAAGAAGAAATACCAAAGGAATTATTGGCATTGGTAAAAAAAGAAAAAGATACTTGTATGCAGGCAAGTGGAAAAAAGATTTATACAGTATCTTTAGAGCGAATCGAGGGAGTGGAGTATTATCTGGTTACCGTGCAGGATATTTCAGATGTAATGGAGATTCATCAGGATATGTTGCAACGAATCCAAATAATTAGTATGGGATGTGCAGTAGGAATTTCTGTAATTCTTCTCATCGTGGTAAAGTTATTATTACTTCCATTACAGAAGATGAATGCGGGAACTAAGGCAATTGCGCAGGGAGACTATGAAAAGCGAATACCGGAAAAAGGAAGTGGTGAACTTTCGGAGCTTGCTCATAATATGAATACTATGGCGGCTGCGGTGGAGAAAAATGTAAAAGCATTGGAAGACGTAGCGGAAAATCGCAAACAATTTATAGATAATCTCGCCCACGAAATGAAAACACCCCTTACTTCTATTCTGGGATTTGCAGACCTGTTACAGATCAAAAAGGATATATCAGAAGAAGGAAGAATCGAATATGCAGGAATTATTAAAGAAGAGGCTGCAAGAATGCGTACGTTGTCTGGAAAACTCATGGAGTTGATTACCGTAGGAGAAGCAAATATCGAGTGGCAGTCAGAAGATATGAAGGCATTATTTGAAGAAATCGGAGCATCTCTTAAAGTAGTGGCACAGAAACAAAGAATGCAGTTCGTATGTGAAGCAGAGTCCGGACAGTTGGTGGTTGATAAGGAATTATTCAAGTCTTTGATTTATAATTTGGTGGATAATGCCATAAAAGCTTCCAATGAAGGTGGAAAAATTCAGGTATCCGGGTATTTTATAAAAGAGGAATTTGTGATTACGGTAGAAGATAATGGAATCGGAATCCCAAAAGAAGAATTAAAAAAGATTACACAGGCATTTTACATGGTAGATAAAGCACGAAGCAGGAAAAAAGGAGGGGCAGGATTAGGACTTGCCCTATGTGCGGAAATTGTAGAAATACATCGGGGAAGTATGCGATTTGAAAGTGAAGTAAATCAAGGAACCCGTGTTATTATCCGAATGAGAGGGGGAAAAGAAAATGAAGAATAGAAAAGTGGGTTCAATGATACGAACCTTTTTCTGTGCAGGACTGATTCTTGGAGTGGGGTATCTGGGAGTTGTAAAAGGTGGAAAAATGGTACTTGGAAATGAGGAGAAGCCCCAAAAGGCAAATTTTGAAGATACCAGTTCCAACGTATTTTTCGGAAAAATAGAAGAAGACATACAGCTATTTCCATGGAATTATTACGGGAAAAATGAAGTACATGAAGCGTTAGAAGAAACATATTTAACGGAAACATTAGCGTTAATGCAGGAAAAAGTGTATAGTATGGAAGCGGTACATTGTGGCGTTTCCAGAGAAACCATAGATGCAGCATATGAAAAGAAGGGCAGTAACATCGTAGAGAATGTGCGAGCTTTTGATACAGATTATGGAGAAATATTTTTTTATCAGGATACTTTAGAAGTGCGTGGAGAGGAATATCAGGTAAAAGCCGCATTTTCCGATTATGCTATTTATAACTTTACCTGTATGAAAAATGTGGGAGCGGATGTAAGACAGACAGAAGAGTGGAAAAGGGGTAAAGAAAAACTGAAAAAGATGTTGGATAACTATCAGTATGAAATTGGGATTGTGACGTTTAATGTAGAAGAGTTGGAATGTTTGAATAACGATGAGTTATATGTGATAGAGAATCCAAAGAATGCAAACAAGAATGTGGAAAGTTCTTTTGCAGAATCCTATGCCATGCAGATGGAAAACTTGCAGCAAATGCTTAATCTCAACGAAAATGGGGAGGTAGGAGTAGAAAATAATATAGGAGTAGTAAATGAGGCATGGGCAGTAGATAGCGATGATAGTGGTAGTATGTATGATGATATTGAAAACTATTCTTATCAGATAATTGAATTAAATGATGTGATTTTATTATTGGTACAGGGAGATTATATGTGCCAGGGAATATATTATGATCCGATAGAGCAAACGGTTTGCGGATATAACATGTTTATGCAATAAACAAAATATAAATAGAATCTAAAATTTTTCGAAAGCCTTTGAAAAATCAGTTGTACAAAAATACTCCTTGAATTATAATAAAAATAAGATTCTGTTAGAGGAATCGTAGGAAAAGAGGAGAACACAATGAACGATAACGAAAAATTTGACGATACACAGTTACAGGACGAAAATGATACAAGAGAAGATGTAACTGATAGTAATAGTAGTGATAATCAGGAAAATAACGATAACAACGAATATGAAGATGTTTGTTATATTTGCCGCAGACCGGAGAGCAAAGCCGGTAAGATGATAAAGATTCCAAATAATATTTGCATTTGTGCAGATTGTATGCAAAAGACTTTTGACAGTATGAATCACTCCGGATTCCCAATGGGTGATTTTAGCAATATGACAGGAATGCCAAATATCAGTCTGGTAAACTTATCTGACATTCAGAATATGAATTCCGTACCAAAGAGTCAGAGACTGAAGAAAAAGAAACCGAAGGAAGAAAAGAAAACAGCACCGGTATTAGATATCAAGTCTATTCCGGCACCACATAAGATAAAAGCAAGTCTGGATGAATATGTGGTAGGTCAGGAAAAGGCAAAAAAGGTAATGGCTGTTGCAGTATATAATCATTATAAAAGAATATCCTGCGATAATCTGGATGGAGTTGAGATTGAAAAGTCCAATATGTTAATGATCGGACCGACCGGAAGTGGTAAAACTTATATGGTTAAGACTCTGGCAAAACTTTTGGATGTACCTTTGGCTATTGCAGATGCTACATCTTTAACTGAGGCGGGATATATCGGTGATGATATTGAAAGCGTTGTATCGAAACTTCTTGCAGCAGCGGATAATGATGTAGAACGCGCAGAACACGGGATTATTTTTATTGACGAAATTGATAAGATTGCGAAAAAGAAAAACACCAATCAGCGTGATGTAAGCGGTGAAAGTGTACAGCAGGGAATGTTGAAACTTTTAGAAGGAGCGGAAATCGAAGTTCCGGTAGGAGCAAACAGTAAAAATGCTATGGTACCGATGGTGACTGTGAATACCAAGGATATTTTATTTATTTGCGGCGGAGCATTCCCGGATTTGGAAGAAATCATCAAAGAACGTTTGAATAAGCATTCATCTATGGGATTTCAGGCAGATTTAAAAGATAAGTATGACAAGGAAGAGAATTTACTCCATGAGGTTGCAGTAGAGGACATCCGAAAGTATGGTATGATTCCGGAGTTCTTAGGGCGTTTGCCGGTTATCTTTGCATTAGATGCACTGACAGAAGATATGTTGGTAAAAATCTTAGAAGAACCGAAAAACGCAATTATTAAACAGTACAAGAAGTTATTGGCAATGGATGAAGTGAAGTTGGAGTTTGAGCCGGAAGCACTTCGTGCTATCGCGAGAAAAGCAAAGAAAAAGGATGTAGGAGCCAGAGCATTGCGTGCCATTATCGAAGATTTTATGCTGGATATTATGTATGAGATTCCAAAGGATGACAATATTGGGGTTGTCACCATCACAGAGGACTACATAGAAAATAAAGGTGGCCCGGTGATTACAATGCGTGGATGCATGGAATTAGAAGACAAAGCAGCACCAAAAGAGGAATCCGTCATATCCTAGTAAAAAAGAAGGATTCCATACATGGACTGTGAAGATATGGTTTATTCCAATGATTACTTTGATTTTATAGCAGAAAAGTTTAGTGGAACAGCAGGAAATATATATGAGTATTGCACACAAAAGATTAATAATGTGTATACAATTGTGTATGCAGCACGAGAGGGATTGTTGCCGTTAAGTATTGCCAATTATACTTATTCATCCATTCCAAAGTGTTTTACATTAATGGATAAGAGTGCATTAGAGGCGAGTGGGATATTGCGTATGCAAAATTATCCCACTTTGTCATTAAAAGGACAAGGAATATTAATTGGTTTTGTAGATACTGGAATTGATTACCAAAATCCGGTATTTTTAAATGCAGACGGCAGTAGTAGAATTGCCGCTATCTGGGATCAGACAGAGCGAAGCGGAACTCCACCGGAGGGCTTTATTTACGGAAGTGAGTATCAAAATACAGTTATCAATGCGGCTTTAGAGAGCCAGAAACCGGAAAATATTGTACCATCAAAAGATTCAGACGGACATGGAACATTTTTGGCAAGCGTAGCAGCGGGAAGTGAATTGCCGGAACAGGATTTTATAGGGGCAGCTCCGTATGCTCAAATTGCAATGGTAAAGCTAAAGGAAGCAAAACCATATTTGAGAGAATTTTATTTTATTCCGGAAAATGCAACAGCATATCAGGAAAATGACATTATGGCGGGGGTTGCATATTTAAATCAACTTGCAGAAAAAATGAATGTGCCATTGGTGTTATGTACCTCAGTAGGCTCTAATTCGGGAAGTCATGGGACAGGAAGCAATCCGTTACTGTCGGTATTAGAGTCAATCGCATTAAGAAGACCCAGAGGTGTGGTAGTTGCTGCCGGAAATGAAGGAAATCAGAGACATCATTTTGCAGGACAGATACCGGAACAGGAAGAGTATCAGGATGTGGAAATCAGTGTAGGAACCGGAGTAGACGGATTTATTCTGGAAATGTGGGCAAGTGCGCCACAGCTTTTTGCAGTGGAAATCATATCTCCCACCGGAGAGCGAATACCAAGGGAATTTATCCTGTCCGGTGGGAAGGAATATACCTTCTTATTTGAAAATACCACAGTGTCCATAGATTATCGAATTGCAAGAATATCCGCAGGTGATCAGCTTATTTTTATACGGTTTATCAATCCGGTACAGGGCATTTGGAATATTCGTGTGTACCGTCAGGCAGTGTATGCAGAAAGTTATCATATGTGGCTACCGATACGAGAACTAATGACAGGTGAAGTGTATTTCCTACGTTCTAATCCGGATACCACCATTACCACACCGGGAAATGGTTATACCGTTATGACAGTTACTGCATATGATGCAAGTGATAATAGCATTTTTATCGATGCCAGCAGGGGATTTACCGTTACCGGCATGATTAAGCCGGATTTTGCAGCACCGGGAGTAAATGTATATGGAGCAGGACTGCGTAATCAATTTGTAACCCAAAGCGGAACCAGTGTGGCGGCAGCAGTCACCAGTGGAGCAGTGGCATTGCTGTTAGAGTGGGCGGTAGTCAGAGGAAATAATACATTGATTAATAATTTAGATATGAAGAACATATTGATTCGTGGAGCACAGCGTGACCCGGGCAGAACCTATCCAAACCGAGAGTGGGGATATGGAAAACTGGATTTGTACCAGGCATTTGAAAACATTCGAGTAAAATAGCCGGAGGATAAGGAGAAAACAAAATGGTATATGGTGTGATAGTGGCGATATTATTTGCAGGAGATTTTTTCCTCAAGAGACAAGTGGAAGAAAAGATAGAGAAGGATCAGCAGCATGAAGTATGTGGTGGGAAAATTGTAATACAAAAATACTATAATAATGGTGCTGCCTTAAATTTTATGGAAAAAAGACCAAAAGTATTAAGAAGCTTTTGTGGTGGAATTGTACTGATTGTGGGAATAATCTGGTACTTATTTTTGCGGGAAAAAAGAAATCCCGGAGTTCTCTTAGGATTAAGTTTGATGTTGGGGGGCGGAGCCAGTAATCTGTATGACCGAATCATAAAAGGGCATGTAGTGGATTATTTTAGTTTTCGTACTCCGTGGAACTGGTTTAACAAAATCGTGTTTAATATATCCGATATGTTCATATTTGCAGGAAGTATCTTAGTTGTATTATTTGGAAAAGGAAAATGATAGATAATAGGAAATTGCGTTCTATTGCACAAAAAAAGAGGATGTGTTTACATCCTCTTTTCTCTAATCACCTGCGTTTCATCAATATCTTAATCTTAATAAAAAATCGAAATTTCTATATTAGAGACAAAGGTACATTGCGAAAACCTGATTAAATTAGCGAACTACGGTTACGTTTACAGCCTGAGGTCCTTTAGAACCTTCGGTTACTTCGAAATCAACAGTAGCGCCTTCTTCTAAGGATTTGAAACCATCCATATTTAATCCGGAATAGTGAACAAATACGTCGTTTCCAGCTTCATCAGAGATGAAACCATATCCCTTTTGGTTGTTGAACCATTTTACTGTACCCTGCATGTCAAGTACCTCCAAAAAAATAATATATGCTGCCCTGCAACATAGCCTTAGAATAGCACATTACAGTGTAAAAGTAAAGGAAAATTGTAAGAAAGTTTGTAAAATTTTTATAAAATTATGTCAAAGTTTCAAATAAGATTTTGTGATTCTTGAAAAAGCGGATTACCATATCATCCCAGGCTTGATCCAAGGACTTATCCATGGAAAAATTACGGTAGGAAATGCCTGTGGTGCAGATGATTTCCCCAGCCTGGTATTTCAAGTTCAGATACATGCCGGAAATGTCTTCCGTAGCAAAAGAACTGTGTAAAGAGGCAAGAGTTTTTTCCTGATTTACCTTTGAAAGTAAAAAAACAAATTTAAAGGAAACAGGAGTACGTTTACCCTTAATAAAATCTAAACAACATGGACGCAACAAGGCAAAGGGAGCATAAGATTCTTCTGCAATCATCTCATATCCTTCGTCCTCAGGACTGAAGAAGTCAGCGTAAGAATGTCCATCTAAAATCATAGTAGCAAATGTAGTAATGGAGGCTTCAGAAAGTAAAAAATGATCAAAAGTCTCTGAAAGCAAAAGCAGATGCATAAATTCTTTTATATTATCTATTTTCAGTGCAATCATAGAATGCCTCCTTCTAAACATGTTATAAATGTGATTATACCATAACTGCATTTTAAAAATCTACGCCAATATAATGAAAGATTTCTTTGCGTAATAAGTAAAAATAAGTAAAAAAATAGAAAAATATGTAAAGTTTTCAGAAAATACTTGACAATACGAAAATAAATGTGTACATTTACAGTATGAATAGCATATGTAGAGGATGTGGAGAGATGAATCAGATTTGCAGCAAGCAGAACTATAATATTTACAAAGCTTCCGGAGGTTTTATTATTCATAATACAGCCAAAGAGTTTAAGGACGGACACACCCATCTTAACAGTTTTAAATCGGCAAAATATTTAGTGGATTTAGCCATTCATAAGAGTATCCCATATCATTTGGATCGCTATCGTTTGATTAGCCTGACAAGGATTACAGAGGATGAAGAGTATAAGCGGAAAATCATGGAGTTGCTACAAAACAAAAGGCCAAAGTCAAATTACATAAACTGTGGCAGAAAAGTAGGATAAAAGAGAAAGTGGAGTATTACCTTAATATATTCAAATTAGAAAGGAAGTTTGACAACCAGAAGTGTCAGACTTCTTTTTATGCAATAGGAAATTACTCCATATTACATAAAAAACGTTTTGCTAAGAAAGTTCACCTTGCAGAAATGAAATGAGTCATACTAGAAAAAAAGAACTATTTATAGTATAGTAAGAAAAGAAAAAGAAACGGATGTAAAGCAGGAGGATATTATGGCTGAAAAATTATTACAATTATTAAAGGCAGGAACCAGTGCCATTATGGTGGTAAAAGAGGCAGAGCAGCAGTTGAAAGAGGCTGGTTTTGAAGAATTGCGTTTTTCCAATACATGGGGACTTACTGAGGGTGGAAAATACTATATGAAACATCACGATACAACCTTGTTGGCTTTTACCGTAGGTCAGCAGGTGGAATCTCAAGAAGGATTTAAAATCGCAGCAGCACATACGGATTTTCCATGTCTTAGAATTAAACCAAATCCGGATGTAGTGACCAGCGGATATGCACAGGTAAATGTAGAAGTGTATGGTGGAGCTATTTTAAATACATGGTTAGACAGACCATTAAGTATATCCGGTCGTATTGCAGTAAAAAGCAATGATGTGATGCATCCGGATATGCAATATATAGATATAAAACGCCCATTGATGACAATTCCGAATCTTGCAATTCATATGAATCGTGAGGTGAATAAGGGAGTAGAATTGAATCGACAGACAGATATGCTTCCCGTTGTAGGGCTTTTGGAAAAAGAGTTAAATGAAAAACAGGCATTTTTAAAGTTTTTGGCAAAAGAAGAGGGCGTAGCAGTAGAAGATATCTTAGATTATGAATTGTGGGTATATTGTATGCAAGAGCCGGTAACCTTTGGCATGAATGAGGAATTGATATTATCCCCACGTTTAGATAATCTTACTTCGGTACAGGCATTATTAACAGGAATTATCGAAGGAAAGCAGAAGAAGGGAATCAATGTAATTGCATTGTTTGACCATGAGGAAATCGGCAGCAAGACAAAGCAGGGAGCAGGTTCCTTATTATTATTAAATGTATTGGAAAAGATATGTGATAGTTTTGGAAAAACAACGGCACAGACCAAGGAAAGCATTTACGAATCCTTTTTGTTGTCAGTAGACGTAGCTCATGGTTTGCATCCAAATAATGCAGGAAAAATGGATATTACAAACAAACCGGTGCTAGGTGGAGGACTTTGCATAAAAGAGGCTTGTTCTCAGTCCTATGCTACGGATTGTGAAGCAGTTGCAGTGGTGGAACAGATATGCCAGAGGGCAGGTGTTGCATATCAAAAATTTGTAAATCGTTCCGACATGGCAGGCGGAGGAACATTAGGTTCCATTGCATCCAGTATTATACCGATTCCTACGGTCGATGTTGGAATTCCGCTTTTAGCAATGCATTCAGCAGCAGAAACCATGGGAAAGAAAGATATGGAATCATTAACCGGATTGGTGCGAGAATTTTTCAGCCTTTAATATAGGAAGGGAGATATAAGTGAAGGGAACGAAAAACAGGCATTTATGGCTGCCTTTGGTACTGGGAGTACTTGCAAGTCAGGTGGTAGCTTGTACTGCTGTAAAGAAGGAACAGGTAGAGCCGCAGCAGTACCAGACCAATGCAGCCGAGGAAACGGTAGAAGTATCCAAAATCTCAGATGGAAATTATGCGTATGAGAATTTGAAGCAGGAAGAGCAGCAAGTATATGATGAGATGCTGACTGCTATTTTAAGTCATCAGGAAAAAATAATGTTATCCAGTATGGATACAGAAGTGATGCGCAAGGCGTATACGGCAGTATGCGCAGATTATGGTGGACTTTTTTGGATTGACGGTTATGTGTTTACTAAGTACATGCAGGGAGATGAGATGGTAGGCTTAGAGTTTACTCCCAATTACACCATGACAGAGGAAGAACGAGAGCAAACGCAGCAACAGATTGACCAGGTAGTAGAGCAATGGTTAGGAAATATCTCTGTCAACGATAGCGATTATGAAAAAGTAAAATATATTTATGAATTACTTAGTACTAATACAGAGTATGTGGAGGGAGCACAAAACAGTCAAAATATTATAAGTGTATTTTTGAATGGACAGACGGTATGTCAGGGGTATGCCTGTGCAGCGCAGTATTTGATGAAGCAACTTGGAATTCAAAGTGTGATTGTGTCAGGAACGGCATTAGGTGATGCACATGCATGGAATCTTTTTCAGATGAATGGAGCATATTATTACATGGATGTGACCTGGGGAAGAGGAAAGTATGTAGAAGATACAGTGGAAAAATACTTCATAGATTATAAATATATGGCAATGACTACCGAAGAAATGTTGCGTAGCCATTTGCCGGATGGTGAGTTGAATCTGCCGGAATGTACCGCAGTAGCAGATAATTATTACCGAAAAGAAGGCGCATATATTGAAGAATGGAATCCTGAGGTGATTGGTGCTTACTTTGCAAAGGCGTATGAGGAAAAACAAATAGTTACAATACGGTTTGCAAACCGGCAATTATATGATGAAGCAATAAAGTATTTTCTGGAAGATGGAAATGTGTCAGAGTATTGTCCGGATGTGCAGGAAATTAATTATATAACGGAGGATGACTGGTTAGAGATAAGTTTTTACTTTTCAGAAGAATAAAGAGTCCGGCAACGGACTCTTTCGTGCCTGAGCGTTGTCATCTATGATGAATTTCATCTCCGTAAGGTGGGTCTCCTTAGCGGAGAGTTTTTTATATTATAGGAAAATTATACACTTTTGCATTTTAGCGTGACACAATATTTCCTATGATATAAAAAAAGTCTTTTCAAACCTAAATATTTATGTTAGGATAAAGTAGTATTTAAAACTACATAAAGAAATTGCTATATTTTAGAATGTTATTTTGGATATCAAATAGAATGAGAAAGAATACTATATAAAACAGAAATATTCAGGAGGAATACAATGAGCTATAAGATTGTGGTAGACAGTTGTGGTGAACTGCCGGAAAAGTTAAAGGAAGATGGACATTTTCAGACGGTATCCTTAGAACTTTTTGTAGATGATTATCATGTAACTGATGATGAACACTTCAATCAGAAGGAATTTTTAAGAAAGGTAAAGGAAAGTCCGAATTGTCCAAAGTCTGCATGCCCTTCTCCGGAGGCATTTCAGGAGGCGTATGACTGTGAGGCAGATCATGTATATGCAGTAACATTGTCTGCACAGCTTAGTGGTTCCTATAATAGTGCAGAGTTGGGTAAGAATCTGTATCTGGAAGAAAAAGGCGAGAAAAAGATTCATGTGTTTGATTCAAAATCTGCGTCAATAGGAGAAACATTGATTGCCATGAAGATTCAGGAATACGAAGAAGCAGGTTGTAGTTTTGAAGAAGTAGTGGCAAAGGTAGATGCATATATTGCGGAGCAGAATACTTATTTTGTACTGGAGACATTAGAAACACTTCGGAAAAATGGAAGATTAAGCAACATTAAGGCATTTGTGGCAAGTGCTTTGAATATCAAACCGGTTATGGGTTCTACATCGGAAGGCAGTATCTGTCAGCTTAGTCAGGCAAGAGGAATGGGAAAGGCATTGGATAAGATGATTACAACGTTGTTATCCAGAGTGAAAAATCCGGAACAAAAGATACTGGCGATTTCCCATTGTAATTGTCCGGAACGGGCACAAACGATACTGGAAAAAGTAAAAAGCCTTGGAAAGTTTAAGGATGTATTTGTCATTGATACTGCCGGAATCAGTAGTATGTATGCCAATGACGGTGGAGTGATTATGGCAGTATAGTAAGAAAAGTATAGGAAACAGGAGTATATCACAAAGAAAAGAAAGTGATATGCTCCTGTTTGTATGTAGCACTTTGGCATAGAAAATTCAATTTTCCGGTATATAGACAGCTTTTTCTAAGGCAGAGCGAATGGCATTTAGCAATACCGTAGAAGTATATTGTGTGTCTTCGCCGTAAGAAATATCATCCAAAGACTGCGTTTCATAAATCTGTTGTGTCAGGTTATCTAAAGCGGGCTGCATTAGCGGGTACATTGCAGCAGTTGTTTCATCCAGATTTATGAGTGAGATGGAATTAATATGATTGGCATCCACAGCCACTTCCACATCAATTGCATTGTCATTTAATTGTATGGAGGAGGTATATACCCCCGCTACATACTGCATGGTTTCTTCCGATTGCCCATTGTTTTTGCTATCTGGTAAAAACATGAAAATCAGCAGTAGAATCAGTAAAATTCCCAGTACAGCAAAAATGGCTGTATAAATCAGCTCCTTCATATGCAGAACAACAATTTTGGTTTTTGAACTCACAGGAGTCCTCCTAAGAATCTGTTTGATTTACTATATGAAAAAAGAGATGGAAATATACTATTGACAAGGTGGATTTTTTATAGTAATATGCTAGATGTGTCTCAAAGATGCAATATGCGATAGTGGCGTAGTTGGTAACGCGCGACCTTGCCAAGGTCGAGACCGCGGGTTCGAGCCCCGTCTATCGCTCTAATAGATAAGTGCTGAAACTATTGATTTTACAAGGTTTCAGCATTTTTTATATTCTCTGGAATTGTTGAAATTGGTTAAATGTTGGTTAAAAAATAAACTTTGTTTGTATTTTCAAAAACATTTTAAGATGTGATTATATTCTTTGACTTTCGTTTCCAACGGTGTTATACTCAATTCTAAAAACACGAAAGGGGACATGGGCATGAATGAAATTGAAAACTGGTACGACAATGAATATGAGGAGTGGAATAGGTTAGAACGGCATAAGATAGAATTTGAAATAACCAAACACTATCTGGACAAGTATATAACCAAACCGGAAAGTAAGATTTTTGATATTGGCGGAGGTCCGGGAAGATATTCTATTTATTTGGCGAAACAAGGACATAAAGTAACGCTGCTTGATTTATCAGGAAAAAATGTGTGCGTGGCAAAAGAAAAAACGGCAGAAGCAGGAGTAGTTTTAGAAGATTGTGTGAAGGGAGATGCACTGGCACTTCCGGAATATGAAAAAGAATCGTTTGATGTGATTTTGCTCATGGGTCCATTGTATCATCTTACCAAAGCAGAGGATAGAAAAAAAGCAGTAGAAGAAGCAAGAAAACTTTTGAAAAAAGGTGGCATTTTAATAGCAGCATTTATTTCCCGATATGCACCGATTCAAGATTGCTTTTCGTATCTTGATTTCTACGAGGATGAAGTAAAAGAATTGCTACATTATTTAGAAGATGGTAAAAATAATGAAGGAGGATTTACAACAGCATATTTTACCAGTGTAGAAGAAGCGAGAAGTCTTATGCAAGAGCAACAGTTTAAAGAATTAGCGTTTGTAGGAGTGGAAAATATATTAGGATGCAAAGAACAGGAAATTTTAAAGCTTCCAAACGAGGAACAGAAAAAGTGGTTAGAACTTGGAATTGCATTAGCAGAAGATGAAAAACTTTACGGAACGAGTCAACATTTTTTGTATATTGGAGAAAAATAGCCCGACAAGTGGACAATAGAAATCATTTTGATTTTAAAGACGTGATGTCTTTTGGTATGTTCATTCTTACATTACTGACATTCGTTTTTGCGAATTTGAAGTAATGACTTAAAGCATAAGAAAACCACCCTCTAAACTTTGACCGGTATTTTGGGTGGTAATCTTATTACTATTTGATATAAGGTCAACCCCTTGTGAGCGGTTGTTCCTTTTCTAAAATAAATATAACACTTTTACAGAATTGTAAAAGTGTTATATTTATTTTATTGTGCATCACTACTGCTTAAATTGCCAAGGTAGTCATTCACAGCACTTAAATCAACCTCAGTCTTAGTGGTATTTTCTGCTTTCTGTGTCTTATAATAACCATATCCGGAATATCCAATCCAACCAACAATTGCAACACAGACAATGGTTCCAACTACAGAAAGGATACCTTTTTTAATTTTTTCACGTTTTAAGACTTTTTTTCGATTTGCTTTTTCTTTTTTATAACGTTCTACTTTTTCCTGACTCATAGTAAATCTCCTTACTCCATATGTAATATTTATAGTATACACTATTTCTGTGAAAAAATCTTGAAAAATTTAAAATTTTAGACAAAACCACGAAAAAGTTCAAGAAAAGGAGAAAAAACGAGGTTTCATGTTACCTCGTTTTGTGATACAATGAGCGCAAGAGAGTCAGAGAGAGCTTGCTCGCTCTTGACGAACGACGAATGTCGATCATGAAGCTTTGCTTCATGATATAATGAGCGAAAGCGAGAAGAAAAGAGAGACATAATAAGGAGAAAGAAAATGAGTTTAGCGGATAAAATATTCATTAATATGTGTCAGGATATCATTGATAATGGAACCAGTACAGAGGGAGAGAAGGTGCGTCCTCACTGGGAAGACGGGACAAGTGCTTATACCATTAAAAAGTTTGGTGTAGTAAATCGTTACGATTTGTCTAAGGAATTTCCGGCAATTACCCTGAGAAAAACAGCAATTAAAAGTTGTACGGATGAAATGCTTTGGATTTGGCAGCAGAAGTCCAATAACATTCATGATCTTCACAGCCATGTATGGGATGAATGGGCAGATGAAACAGGCTCTATCGGTAAGGCATATGGTTATCAAATGGGAGTCAAGCATCAATATAAGGAAGGAATGATGGATCAGGTAGACCGTGTGATTTATGACTTGAAAAATAATCCTTTCAGTCGTCGTATCATGACCAATATTTATGTTCATCAGGATTTACATGAAATGAATCTCTATCCATGTGCATATAGTATGACTTTCAATGTAACACAAAAGCCCGGACATGATAAATTGATATTAAATGCTATTTTAAATCAGCGTTCACAGGATATATTAACAGCCAATAACTGGAATGTATGCCAGTATGCGGTGTTAGTGCATATGTTAGCACAAGTGTGTGATATGGAAGTAGGAGAATTGGTGCATGTAATTGCAGATGCACATATTTATGACCGTCATATTCCACTAGTAAAGGAATTAATCAGCAGAGAGACATATCCTGCGCCTACATTTTGGCTGAATCCGGAAATTAAGGACTTTTATCAGTTTACCAGAAATGATGTGCGTTTAGATAACTATGTCACCGGACCACAGATAACAAACATTCCGGTAGCAGTTTAAATATAGGAGGATACAACATGAATTTAATTGCAGCAGTAGACAAAAATTGGGCAATCGGACTAAATAACAAGCTGTTAGTAAGTATTCCGGAAGATATGAAATTCTTTCGAAAAACCACTACGGGAAAAGTTGTAGTTATGGGAAGAAAAACACTGGAAAGTTTTCCAAACGGACTTCCGTTGAAAAATCGAGTGAACATCGTATTGACTTCTGATAAGAATTATAAAGTAAAGGATGCCATTATTGTGCATTCCATGGATGAGTTATTAGAAGAATTAAAAAACTATAACAGTGAAGATATTTATGTAATTGGTGGTGAGAGCATTTATCGCCAGATGGTAGATATGTGTGATGTAGCCCATATTACCAAAATCGATTATGCATATGAAGCAGATTCATATTTCCCGAATCTGGATGAAAAAGAAGATTGGGAGATTACAGCAGATAGTGAAGAACAGACGTATTTTGATTTGGAATTTTATTTTCTGAAATATGAGAAAAAGAAGAAGTAGGATATGGAAAATTTTATTTTTAGTATTAATGTGACAATTCCTATTTTTCTGGTTATGGTACTGGGATGGGGATTGAAACAAATCGGAATGTTAAATGATAATTTTGTAACAGTGGCGAATAAGTTTAATTTTAAGGTGACATTGCCGTTTTTACTGTTTCGGGATCTTTCTTCGGTAGACATTAAAGCTGTCTTTGATTTAAAGTATGTACTGTTTTGCGCCATTGCAAGTTCCGTTTGCTTTTGGGTAATCTGGGGTGGTACAAAGCTGTTCATGAAGGACAAGACCATGACAGGAGCCTTTGTACAGGCATCTTTCCGAAGCAGTGCAGCCGTTATGGGACTGGCGTTTATACAGAATATTTATGGACAGTCAGCTATGGGACCACTAATGATTGTCGGAGCAGTTCCGCTTTATAATATTTATTCAGTCATTGTACTGACCTTTGAGGCACAAAAGGGTGAGGAGGAAAGTCAGAAAAATAAAATAAAAGATGTTTTTCTTAATATTTTAAAAAATCCGATTATTATTGGAATTTTCTTAGGACTTATGGCTTCTCTGTTAGAAATTGATTTCCCTGTATTAGTGGATAAAACAGTAAACAATGTTGCACAAATGGCAACTCCGTTAGCTTTAATTGCATTAGGCGCGGGATTTGAAGGAAAGAAAGCATTAGCGAAAATTAAACCAACTTTGGCAGCTTCTTTCATCAAGTTAGTTGTGCAGGCAGCAGTTTTTCTACCTATAGCAGCATGGATGGGATTTGCCGGAGAAAAGATGATTGCTTTACTTATTATGCTGGCATCACCCACAACTCCAAGCTGTTATATTATGGCAAAAAATATGAATAATGATGGTGTGCTGACAGCAAGTATTGTAGTGACTACAACATTACTTGCAGCATTTACTCTGACGGGATGGATTTTCCTGCTAAAAACAATGGGACTGATATAGGATGAGGTGAAAATATGGCATTGGATATAACTGGGAGAAAATTATTTGCAAAAGCATTAATAGAAGAAGGTGTTGATATCGTATTCGGATATCCGGGAGGAATGGTAACGGATATCATGGACGAGCTGTATAAGCATGAAGAAATAGAACTGGTATTGCCAAGACATGAGCAGGGGTTAATACATGAAGCAGAAGGCTATGCTAAGGCAACCGGAAAAGTGGGAGTCTGCATTGTGACCAGTGGACCGGGAGCTACGAATATCATGACAGGACTTGCAGATGCACATTCAGATAGTATTCCCTTGGTATGTATTACAGGACAGGTTCCTTTGAATCTTATCGGAAATGATGCATTTCAGGAAGTGGATATTGTGGGAATGACCCGCAGTATTACCAAGTATGGTGTAACGGTTCGTGACAGAAAAGACCTTGGAAAAATATTAAAAATGGCATTCCATATTGCAAGAACCGGAAGACCGGGACCGGTATTGGTAGACTTACCAAAGGATATCCAGACGCAACCGGGGCCGGCAGAATATCCAAAGACTGTGAATATACGAGGATATAAGCCAAATGAGAGTGTACATATCGGTCAGCTGAAAAAGGGCTATAAGCTGTTAAAATCTGCGAAGAAACCACTGTTTTTAATTGGCGGTGGTGTAAATATTGCTAAGGCAAATGAGAAGTTGCAAGAGTTAGTAGAAAAGACAAAAATCCCGGTAGTTACAACGATTATGGGAAAGGGAGCAATTCCTACTACCCATCCATATTATATCGGAAACTGTGGAATGCATGGTCGCTATGCTGCAAATATGGCAGTCAGTGAATGTGATGTATTGTTCTCCATTGGAACACGTTTTAACGACAGAATCACCGGAGATTTGAATGAATTTGCACCAAAGGCACAGATTGTCCATGTAGATGTAGATACTGCTTCTATTTCACGAAATGTAGTGGTAGATGTGCCAATCGTAGCAGATGCAGGACTTGCAATTGAAAAAATGTTAGAGTGGGCAGAACCACAGAAAACAGATAAATGGCTTACGCAGATTCGTGAATGGGATAAGGAAAATCCTTTGGAAATGCGAAGAGATCATGGCATGACTCCACAGATGATTATGGAGCATATCAATGAACAGTTTGATGAAGGCATTATTGTAACCGATGTAGGTCAGCATCAGATGTGGGCGACACAGTATATTGAATTGAATGAGAAAAAGAAGTTTATTACTTCCGGTGGTTTAGGAACCATGGGATTTGGATTCCCGGCAGCCATTGGAGCGAAAATAGGTTGTCCGGACAAAGAAGTTATCTGCATTAGTGGTGATGGCGGTATGCAGATGAATATTCAGGAGTTGGCAACAGCCATGGTGCAGAATGCACATGTAATTGTGTGTGTATTCAATAACTATTATCTTGGTATGGTACGACAGATGCAGCAGCTATTTTACGGCAAGCGTTACGAAGCAACTTGTTTGCGCCGTAGAAAGAACTGTCCAAGGGATTGTAAAGGACCAAATCCGTCATGTCCACCATATGAGCCGGACTTTGTAAAGCTGGCAGAAAGCTATGGGGCAACCGGAATGCGTGTAACCAAAGAAGAGGAAATTGCACCTGCATTTGAAAAAGCCAAAAAGGTGAGCGGACCGATAATTATTGAGTTTATGATAGCAACAGAAGAAATTGTACTCCCCATGGTAAAGAGCGGAAATCCCATGAGTGAAATGATTTTAAAATAAGGAGGGAAGGACATGAAAAAGAGATGGATTGCATTATATGTAGAAAATGAAGTAGGTGTCCTTGCCAAGGTTTCCGGTCTTTTTTCCGGAAAATCCTATAATCTGCAAAGTCTTACCGTAGGAACTACCGAGGACGAAACAATCTCTCGTATGACGATTTGTGTCAGCAGTGATGATGTGACCTTTGAACAGATAAAGAAACAGTTGAATTGCATGGTAGAGGTAATTAAGGTAATAGACCTTAGTAATGTGCCAATTCATATGAAAGAGATTTTATTTGCAAAAGTAAAGGACTGTTCTTCGGAAGATAAGGCAGAGGTATTTCAGATTGCGCAGGTATTTCATGTAGAAGTATCTGATATAGGAAAAGACAGTGTCTTGTTGGAGTGCAAAGCCACAGAACGAAAAAATAATGAATTGATTGCATTGTTAAAGAGCAGATTTCATCATATTGAGGTAGTGCGTGGCGGAGCGGTTGCCATTGAGTCTATCAGTACCTCATGTGCAGGAAAAACCGAGTATGACAGAAAGTAAACGGGGTAGCTTGAAATGTCTAATACAACGAAAATAGCATTAGAAGCATCCTTAAAAAAGCTGATGCTTCAGAAACCATTTGATAAAATAACCATTAACGATTTGACAAAAGATTGTGGAATCAGTCGCATGACATTTTACAATCACTTTAAAGATATTTATGATTTGGTGGAATGGAGTTGTGAAGAAGACGGAAAACAGGCATTACAGAACAATAATACCTATGACACCTGGCAGGAAGGATTATATCAAATCTTTCAGGCTGTATTGGCAAACAAACCATTTATTTTAAATGTGTATCGTACCGTTAGCAGGGAGCAGATTGAGAACTATTTGTTTGGACTTACCAGAGATTTGATTGAGAACGTAGTAGAAGAAAAGTCTGTTGGAAGAGAAATATCGTTAGAAGATAAATTATTTATTGCAGGTTTTTATAAATATAGCTTTGTAGGAATTATGTTAGACTGGATTAAACAAGGCATGAAAGAAGAACCGCAGATTCTTGTGGAGAAGATTAGTTTAACCGTACGAGGAAATATAGCCAATTCTGTACGAAATTTTGAAATTGCCAGAAAAGAACATAAAATAGAATAAGTTTACAAAATTGCCGGAATGTATAATTTTTATTCATTCCGGCAATTTTGTAAATTGTAAGGAAAAGATAATAAAGGTATAGTGATAACAGTGAATGAAGAATCACAGGAAAGGAAGGTAATTGGTTATGGCAAAGAAAAATATAGTACGAGGAATGGCAATGCTTGCAGCAGGTGCAGGAGCAGCAGCGGTAGCAGCCAAGAGTTTGAAGAAACAAAACATAGAGAAAAAAGAAATCAAAGAAAGAGTAGAAAAAACACAAAGTGAATACCGCAATACAGAGCGTGGAAAATACGAAAAGAACAGCAAAGGAATCTATTATACCAATGGAAATTATGAAGCATTTGCTCGTCCAAAGAAGCCGGAAGGCGTGGAAGAAAAACAGGCTTATCTGGTAGGGAGTGGATTGGCATCTCTTGCAGCAGCATGTTTCTTAGTGCGTGACGGACAGATGCCGGGAAAAAATATTCATATCTTAGAAGCGATGGATATTGCCGGAGGCGCATGTGATGGAATTTATGATGCAACCAGAGGTTATGTAATGCGTGGTGGACGTGAGATGGAAAATCATTTTGAATGTTTGTGGGATTTGTTCCACAGTATCCCATCTCTTGAAATACCGGGAGCTTCCGTACTAGATGAATATTATTGGTTAAATAAAGAAGATCCAAACTATTCTCTTTGCCGTGCTACACAAAATCGCGGAGAGGATGCACATACAGACGGAAAATTTGGGTTAAGCCAAAAAGGCTGCATGGAAATCATGAAATTGTTTATGACAAAAGATGAAGATTTGTATGATAAAACAATTGAAGATTTCTTTGATGAAGAAGTGTTTGAGTCCAATTTCTGGTTATACTGGAGAACCATGTTTGCATTTGAAAACTGGCATAGTGCATTGGAAATGAAACTTTACATTCAGAGATTTATCCATCACATTTCAGGACTTCCGGATTTCAGTGCATTAAAATTTACAAAATATAATCAGTACGAATCTTTGATTATGCCAATGCAGAAATATCTGGAAGAAGCAGGAGTAGAATTCAGATTTGGAACAGAAGTAACTAATGTTATTTTTGACATCAAGGATGGTAAAAAAGTAGCAAAAGTCATTGAGTGCAAAGTTGACGGAAAAGAACAGGGAATCAAGCTCACAGAAAATGATTTGGTATTTGTAACCAATGGAAGCTGTACCGAAGGAACCATTTACGGAGATCAGAATCATGCACCAAACGGTGACGCAGAGGTTCGTACAAGTGGTTGCTGGAGCCTTTGGAAAAACATCGCAAAACAGGATGAATCATTTGGCCATCCGGAAAAGTTCTGTTCCGATGTAGCTAAGACGAACTGGGAATCAGCAACCGTAACAACTTCCAGCGATAAGATTATTTCTTATATTGAAAAAATATGTAAGAGAGATCCAAGAACAGGAAAAGTAGTAACCGGTGGTATTGTAAGTGCCAAGGATTCCAATTGGCTTCTTAGCTGGACCATTAACAGGCAGGGACAGTTCAAGGAACAGGATAAAAAAGATGTGTGTATCTGGGTATACAGTCTGTTTACCGATGTACCGGGTGATTACATTAAAAAACCAATGAAAGAGTGTACCGGAAAAGAAATTACTGCTGAGTGGTTATACCACATGGGAGTGCCGGTAGAGGAAATTGATGAGTTGGCAGAAAACGAAGCAGTTTGTGTTCCGACGATGATGCCATATATTACCGCATTCTTTATGCCAAGAGCAAAGGGAGACAGACCGGATGTAATCCCGGATGGATGTGTAAACTTTGCATTTTTAGGACAGTTTGCGGAAACACCAAGAGACACTATTTTTACAACAGAGTATTCTGTAAGAACTGCAATGGAAGCAGTCTATGGATTATTGGGTGTAGACAGAGGTGTACCGGAAGTATGGGGCAGTGTTTACGATGTAAGAGAGCTTTTAGATAGTTCTGTAAAACTGATGGACGGAAAATCCCCGTTGGAAATTCAGTTACCTGGACCATTGAATGCATTAAAGAAACCATTGATTCGTGCAATCAAAGGTACTGTTGTGGAAAAAGTATTAAGAGACCACGAGGTATTAAAAGACTACATGTTGAAATAATATGTATATAAAAAGTGTGTTGTGCTACTTGATATTTGTGGGGAGTATAAATATAATAATGGGGAATGGAGTGAAGCGTATGCGAAAAATATTAATAGTAGTAGACATGCAAAAGGACTTTATAGATGGCTCATTGGGAACAAAAGAGGCACAGGAAATTGTTCCGGCAGTAGTGAAAAAGATACAGAGCTACTCAGTCAGTGATATCTATGTAACAAAAGATACCCATGGAGAAAATTATCTGGAAACCTCAGAAGGAAAACACCTTCCGGTAGTTCATTGCATAAAAGGAACAGAAGGATGGGAACTGGATGAGAGAGTTGAAGTTGTAACAAAGAGTGCAGTTGTAGTAGAAAAGCCTACCTTTGGTTCGATAGAACTAATGGAATTATTAAAGACGGAAAATGAAAAAGAACCATTGGAAATAGAATTGGTTGGCTTGTGTACCGATATTTGTGTGGTATCGAATGCATTGTTATTAAAAGCCGCAATGCCGGAAAATCGGATTTGTGTAGATGCATCCTGTTGCGCAGGAGTAACACCACAGTCTCATGAGGCAGCACTTACCACTATGGGTATGTGTCAGATTGAAGTAGTGTAAAGTTTATTATGTGATAGGCTGCAATTTCCTATTGCAAGAAAAAAAAGTCCGCTTGGCGGACTTTTTTTATCTTGCAAGAACATCTGTAATTTCTCCGACATACATGGTGTGGAAGTTATCAGCGTCATTGCCGGAATACCATTTTTCCTTAATTTCCGGATCAAGAAAATGTGCTTCTTCAATTGGAACAGCAGCCATTTTTTTGCAAAGAACAACAAAATTACCTTCATCTACATAAGGTATACCGTCTTTGTAGTCCAGATTCAATCCGGAAGTCTTGAACTTATCTTCCTGACGACCGGACACAATGCCGAAGTATTTTAAATCATTCTTATATTTTTTATCAAAAAAAGTACAGGAAAAAGTGGAACTATTATCAATGAACTCTTTGGTATAACGACTCTCACGAACGAAAATAAAAGCTACGTTTTTACCCCAAAGAACACCAAGTCCACCCCAGCTGGCAGTCATTCCGTTTGCCTTTTGTTCATCCCCCGAGGTGATTATCAGCCAGTCATTTCCAATCTTGGTAAAAGGGTTAAATTCTAAAAGATCCACAGGATATGGTTGGAATTGATGCATAAGTATTCTCCTTTTTTATAAAATTCATTTGTTAACATAAGTATACAACATTTCAAAAAAAATTCCTAGAACGCTTTCATAATTTCTTAAGAAAAATGTAGAATGAAATTCAAGATTTTTTCACAAACTAGTGGTACTATGGCGTGGTAAGCGTGAAAGGTCTTTGGAGGAAAAGAAAATGAAGCAAAAGAAAGACGAATTTGCGAGTATAAATAAAACGAAAAATACAGGAAAAGTAGTGGTAGTGACATTAGCCGTTCTGGCAATCTGTGTTACAGGAGTAATGTGTGCCAGAAAACTTAAGATGGACGAAGAATATATTTCATTAGAAAATCAGCAGGAATGTAGAATGGAGGAAATTTTTAACGGGTAATTGCATAGAATACCAATAAATGCATAATATAGAGGTATTTATGAATCAGAAATTGCGAGCGGCACAGATGAATCATGTGGATATGGGAAAGCTGCGGGTAGAAACCACATCCGTAGTGGGAAATGTTCCGGTTGAAAATGCAAGGATAACCATTTCCTATACGGCTGACCCGGAAAGTCCAATGGAGGAATTACGAACCAATGCCAATGGGCAGACAGAAGAAATATCCGTGGCGGCACCACCGCTAGAGTATAGTATGGAACCCAATCAACCACAGCCTTATTCCGAATATACGGTACATGTAGAGGCAGAAGGGTATCGACCTGTGAATGTAGATGGAACGGATGTGTTTTCCGGGCAGACTGCCTTGCAGGGAGTGCGCATGGAGCCCATAGAGGTATCAGAAGAAGATTTAAAAAACATTGTGATTCCGGCACATACCTTATTTGGAGATTATCCTCCTAAAATTGCAGAGGATGAAATAAAGCCGGTAGATGAAAGTGGCGAGATTGTTTTGAGCAGAGTAGTAATACCGGAATACGTCATTGTACATGATGGAACACCGGGAGACTCCACCGCAAGCGATTATTATGTAAGATATCGGGATTATATAAAAAATGTAGCCTCCAGTGAGATATATGCCACTTGGCCGGAATCTACTATTACAGCTAATATTTTGGCAATTATGTCGTTTACATTAAATCGAGTTTATACGGAATGGTATCGAAACAAGGGATATGATTTTACCATTACTTCATCCACCGCTTATGATCACAAATGGATGTATGGAAGAAACTATTTTGAAAGCATTTCCAGAGTTGTGGATGAGATATTTGCCAATTATTTGTCCCGACCAAATGTAAAACAGCCGATTTTGACCCAGTATTGTGATGGACAGAGAGTTACTTGCCCCAATTGGTTAAGTCAGTGGGGGTCAAAGTATCTGGGAGACCAGAATTACTCTCCGGTTGAGATTATACGGTATTATTATGGAAATGACATGTACATTAATGAAGCAGAAGAAATTTCAGGGGTACCGGCATCCTGGCCTGGGTCTGATTTGACCATAGGCTCTACCGGAAGTAAGGTGCGTCAGATGCAGGAGCAGTTAAATCGAATTGCACAGGTTTATACTTCTATTCCAAGGATTGCTACAGATGGTACTTATGGTTCAGCCACGGCAGAAGCTGTTAGACAATTTCAATCCATATTCGGGCTTCCGGCAACGGGAGTAGTAGATTATCCCACTTGGTATAAGATATCAGAGATTTATGTGGGAGTTACAAGAATTGCAGAACTTTATTAAGCAAGAGCTGTGTACTAAGAAATTAGTGCACAGCTCTTTTTATGCAATAGGAAATTGGTCATAAATGACACCGCTCGGGTGCGAAAGAGTCCGGCAAACGGACTCTTTATATTTAGAAAAATAATAGATTGATTTTTTAATCATGAGAAAGTATAATTAAATTATTATGAGAAGAAAGAAAAACACGGGGAAAGGCTGAAAATTATGAGAAAATTTCATGGAAGATGTAGTATTGTTACAATTGCAATAATGGTATTAGTTTTAACAGCACTTTCAGCCAGGGTATTTGCGGCGGAACAACAGGAGAAAAAGGACGAAAAGGAGAAAATTACAGTAGGTTATACACCATATGATCCAATGATAAAGGAAGATAAAGATGGAAACTTATATGGATATGGTGTCACTTATCTGAATGAATTGGCAAGAAGAGCCGGGTGGACGTATAAATTTGTGAAAGTGAATGAGAGTGAACGGATTGAAAAGTTATTAAATGGAGATATTGATTTATTATGTGGTATACATAAAGACTGTGCTCAAAAAGATCAGTTATTGTTCTGTAAAGAGACAACTGCTTTGGAGTATGGAATGTTGGCTGCATTAAAAAATAATACAGATATCTTTTTTGATGATTTTCAGCATATTAATGGAAAAAAGATTGGAATAAATACAAGCTCCGATTTGGAAAACGCACTGGTTCGTTATGCAAAGGAAAATGGAATTTCATATGAACCGGTTTATTTTGATGATTATGAGAGCTTACAAGAGGCACTGAATAACAAAACCATAGATATTATGTTAGTGTCAAGCTTAAGAGATATTGATAATATTAAATATGTAGGAAAAACATATTCCATACCGGAATCTTTTGCAGTAAGTGGAAATAATCCGCAGCTAATGGATAAGCTGAATAAAACAGATTTAGAGTTAAAACGTGAACAACCTTTTTATATTGCAGCTTTGCATGAAGTGTTTTTTGGTGTGCCGTATCAAAAACTGACAGGAATCACCAGAGAAGAATATGAGTATGTTTCAAGTGAACCTACGATAAAAGTGGCATATAATTCTGACAGCTATCCAATTGAATATACAGATGAAAAGACAAATAAATATGCAGGGGTTTATGCGGAAACCATGGAGTTAATTTCACAAGAGAGTGGCTTGAAGTTTGAGTATATTCCGATAAAAGATTTTTCAAAAGCATGGGAAATGGTTCGGGATGGAGAGGCAGATATCATTGCAGGAAGCTATATGGATAGGGAACTGGCAGAAAAATATCATATGCTGTATTCCCAAAGTTATCTTTCCGAAGAGTATACAATCGTAGGGCGAAAGGGAGAGGAAATACCGGAAAATGCAGTAATTGCTTTGCCGAAATGTTTTGTAGAAATTCAATCGTATTTTCAAAGTGAAGAGCCAAAGTGGGAAATCAAAGAGTATAAGGATATAACTACATGTTTGGAGGCGGTAAATGAAGGAGAGGCAGATTTAACAGCAGTAAATTCTGTTTTTCTACAGACGGTGTATAATCTTAGTAATTATGAGCAGCTGCGTATCGTGCCGAATATGACTCGTACGATACCGATTTATATTGGAATTGGAGAAAATACACAAAATGCTTCTGTATTAAAAAGTATTCTGGATAAAACCATAAATAAAATACCGGAAGAAAAGTTCCAAAAATGTGTAACGGAGAATGCAATTAATATATCCTATAAACCAACCATATGGGAAGTGGTACGCCAGTTTATACCGCATATATTGCTGGCAATTTCAGCAGTGATTGTTGCAGTAGCATATATTATTTCCAAAAGAGAGAAGCATTACAAGCATTTAGCATTGACAGATTCAGTAACCGGACTGTGGAATGAGGTGAAATTTAACAAAGAGGCACAGGAACTTCTGGAGAAAAACCAGGAACAGGCATACATAGTAATTACCATTGATATAAATAAGTTTAAGTTCATAAATAATGATTTTGGTGTTCGCATAGGGGATAACATACTTAAAACACTGGGAAAAAGAATACAGGAAATTTTCGGAGGAGTAGGAATTTATGCCAGAGAAGCGGCGGATGTTTTCATGATAATGATGGCTGAAAAAGATTATCGAGAAGAAATGTTGCGTCCGCTGGGAAAGGAAATTTCTTTTGAAAATGCCGGAAAACGTCAGAGTTATAGAATCACCATAAAAGCGGGAATCTGTGTAATCGAAGCAGGTGGAGAAAGAAAAGATATTTCCCGATATGTAGATCAGGCATCTATGGCAAGAAAGAACATAAAGGAAAGTGCCAGTGAGAATATCGCTTATTATGATGAAAAAATAAAAAAGAGAATAGCACAGGAAATTGCAATTGAAAATAAGATGGAAGATGCACTTTTAAAAGGTGAGTTTCAAGTCTATTTGCAACCGAAATATTATCTGCCCACAGGTGAAATTGTAGGCGCAGAGGCTTTGGTAAGGTGGGTAGAACCAAGTGGAAAGATTATTCCGCCGGATAACTTTATACCATTATTTGAACGCAACGGATTTATTATACAGGTTGATTTTTATGTGTATGAGCAGGTAATGAAACGCATGCAGAAGTGGAAACAGGAAGGAAGAAGACAAATTTGTGTATCAGTAAATGTGTCCAGAGTGCATGTAAGAACCTATGACTTTTTCCAGAGATTAAACGAGCTAATTGAAAAATATCAGATACCAAAAGAGTATTTCGAGCTGGAATTGACAGAGACTATCATGGGAAGTGCGCAGGGAATGACAAAGGACTTTATACAGGAGTGTAAAAAGCAAGGTTATAAAGTATCCATTGATGATTTTGGAAGCGGATATTCTTCCTTGAATTTATTAAAAGATTTACCGGTGGATATTTTAAAAATTGACAAAGGATTTTTGGATGAAACAGCAGAATCAGAACGAAGCAGTATTATTGTAGAACAAGTAGTGGAAATGGCAAAGAAAATGAAGATAGGTACCTTGTGCGAAGGAGTGGAAACGCTAAAGCAGGCAGAATTTTTAAAAGGAATTGGATGCGACATGGCACAGGGATATTTGTTCTCAAAACCAATTCCCATGGAAGAATTTGAAAAAATGATTTAAAAATGACTAAAAAATAGGTAAAATATAAGGGGAATAGAGAAAAATAAAGGGAGCGACGAAACAATGAAATATGAATTAAAAAATGAACAATTGACAGTTGGTTTTGAAACCAAAGGAGCAGAAATGATTTCCCTGAGGGGAAACAAAAGCGGAAAGGAATATTTGTGGAATGCAGATGCAAAATTTTGGGGTAGACATTCACCGGTATTGTTTCCGATTGTAGACGTGTTCGTGATAATGCATATAGATATGACGGACAGGAATATCATTTATCCCAGCATGGATTTGCAAGAGATATGGAATTCGAGTGTGTTTCACAGGAACCGGAAGAAATATGGTTCCGTTTGAAGGCAACACCGGATACAAAGAAGAATTATCCATTTGAATTTCAGTTAGAAATCGGATATCGTTTGGAAAATGATACAGTACGGGTAATGTGGAAGGTTACAAATTTAGAAAAAGAGAAAGAAATGCATTTTTCCATTGGTGCACATCCGGCATTTATGTGTCCATTGAACGAAGGAGAAAAACAGAGCGATTATGGTATTGTAATGGATGAAGAAGAGGAAGTAATGTATTCATTCATAGGCGCAGAAGATGGATTGATGTTTAATCACAAGAATGGCTTAAAATTAGAGCACGGCTATCATAAGTTTGAAGAAGGATTTTTTGATGAAAGTACCTATATCATAGAAAAATATCAGGTGCGAAAAGTTTCCTTGGTAGACCACAGAAGAAACCATATATTACCGTATCTTTCCAGGCTCCGGTAGTGGGAATCTGGTCTCTGGAAAAGAAGCGCGCACCATTTGTATGCATTGAGCTTTGGTATGGCAGATGTGACAGAGAGACATTTGAAGGTACATTAGAAGAAAGAGAGTGGGGAAATAAACTGAAACCGCAGGAAGTTTTTGAACACTCATATGAAATAAAGGTAGAACAATAGAGAAATCAGGTGACAAAAGATGTGGATACTTTTTGCAACGGGCTCTGCTTTATTTGCAGGAGCAACTGCAATTCTTGCAAAAATAGGTGTAAAAAATACAGATTCAGATGTGGCAACGGCATTGCGAACCATAGTAGTATTGCTGTTTTCTTGGCTGATGGTATTTGTGACAAATTCCTATGTTCCCATTGATGAAGTAACACAAAAGACATTGTGGTTGCTGGTTTTGTCAGGAGTAGCAACCGGAGCATCCTGGTTATGCTATTTCAAGGCATTACAGCTGGGAGATGTAAATAAGGTAACGCCAATCGATAAGACCAGTACCGTACTTACCATGATATTGGCATTTCTGTTTTTAGGTGAAGCTTTTACCGTTCCAATGTTTATCGGAATGGTTGGAATTTTAGCAGGAACCATGCTAATGATAGAAAAAAAGGAAACGGTGGTTACACAACAGCAGAAAAAAGATTATCGCTGGCTGATATATGCAATACTTTCAGTCGTGTTTGCCAGTGCAACTTCTATTCTTGGAAAATTAGGAATGGAGGGAATTCCATCTAATTACGGAACAGCAGTGCGTACCGGAGTAGTGCTTGTAATGGCATGGGTAGTGGTATTTTTGCAAAAGAAACAATCGAAGGTAAAAGGGGTTGGAAGAACTAGCTGGATATTCTTGATACTTTCCGGAGTGACAACCGGTATGTCTTGGTTGTGTTATTATCGGGCATTGCAGGAAGGACCGGCTAGTATCGTAGTACCAATTGATAAATTAAGCATATTGATTACGATATTGTTTGCAAGGGTATTCCTAAAAGAACGACTGACGAAAAAGGCAGTTGTGGGGTTAGTGCTGTTAGTGGCAGGAACCTTAGTCTTATTGTTATAAGAAATGTGATTATGAGATATTATTTTGTGTAGTGATAGAAGAAGAAAGGTTTTAATAGAAAGATAATAAGTCTATGAAAACCTTTCTTTTTTTGCAATGAAAAATTTGATTAGATAAATATAAAAAAAGAAGGAAAAATAATGAATAGACAAATTATAAACAAGATAGTAAAAGCAAGTGGAATACAAGAAGGAGAGATGGTACTTTTGCATTTCTGGGGCGAACAGGAGCAAGAGGATGTTTTAGAAGAATTTGCAGAAACAGTCGTGGCAGCAGGTGCGTCTCCATTAGAGTTACGTCAGTCCAGAGGTAGAAATCAGAAGTTGTTTGCTCAGGCAACAGAACGTTCTTTTGGAAAAAATATTTTTCTGTTTTTGAAAAGGTGGATACGGTATTAGACATCTTTGTATATCAGCCGGTAGTACTGGGTGCACAGTTAGAACAGGAACAGATGATGATTTACAAACACTATATGGGAAATTTGTTTGGGGCATTAGGAAAAGTACAACGTTTCTTGCAGATTCGTATTCCTACCCAGGAAAATGCATTGGAGTCAGGATTAGAACCGACAGAATATATTACCCGTATGGAAAAGCATATGACATTGCTTATGAAGTGTTAAAAGAGAATTGTATGAAGAAAATGTAGGAGCATATGATGATGTAGTATTGGAAATTCATAACGGAATTGTAGAAAAAAGCAATTGTAAAGAAGTAAATGAATTTTTACAGCAGCTTGGAACAGCAGAAAAAACCGTATGTGAATTGGGATTCGGAATGAATGACCATGTTACAAAGCTTTGTGGTTATGCAGTATTGGGTGAAAAGATGTGCGATACATTTCATATAGCCATTGGAGATAATACGATGTTTGGTGGAAAGAATCAGGTACAGTTGCATATGGATCTTGTTGGAAAAGCCCAAATAAATCTGGTAGAATAGGGATAAGTGCGTTGATTGGGATACATGCTTTAATAATAGTGAAATTATAAAGTGGTGGAAGATAGAAAAGACGAGGCAAATCTTTGCAAAGTAGAAGCAAATATTTATGATGTTTTTGGAACTTTATATCAGGTATCTTAACGTGAAGCGGAAAAGAACGGAGGAGAAGAAGCTAAAGCAGAGGAAATGTTTTTGAAAAAAGCAGAAACAGTACCTGCAAACTGGAAGAAATCCTATGAAAAGGCAAAGGAATATCAGGATGTGGCAAAGATTTTAATAGAAGAGACCAAACTTGACACAGTAGAGAAAATTATGGCAGAATATCGTAGATTGTAGGAGGAAGAATAATGACAGAGACAGAAGCAATTAAATTATTTAAATGCCTGGCGGATAAGTCAAGACTTCAAATATTAAAGTCTCTTATGATAGAAGATATGTATGTGGAGCGTCTGGCAGAACGATTGAATCTGACACCACCAACCATTTCTTTTCATTTGAATAAATTAGAAGATGCCGGAGCAGTAGAGTCTTATAAGGATCAGTATTATATGATGTATTCCTTAAAAAAAGAAGTATTTATGACAAAAATCATTGATATTATTAAAGAAGAATCTGCGGACTCAAAGCTTCAGGAAGAAAGAGAGGAAGCCTATCGTCAGAAAGTAATCGAGGCATTTTTTGAATACGGTAAGTTAAAGTCAATTCCGGCACAAAGGAAAAAGGAGCGAATTGTTTTAGAAGAAATCGCGAAATCCTTTGAAAAAGGGAAAAAGTATACCGAACGAGAAGTAAATATCATAATTGCGGATTTTAACGATGATTTTTGTACTATCCGCAGAGATATGATATCGGAACAGATATTAGAACGAGATAAGGCAACCTATTGGTTAGCGGAAAATTGACAATTTTACGAACATATGTTACACTGCATCCATAAAACCTTTATAGGAGTGGATTTTTCAAGAGTAATCTTTTTTCGCCACATAATTACATGATTGTAGTTATGTGGTATTTTTATGTCAAAGGAGAGAAATATGGATCAGTCATTTATGAAAGAAAAGAAAATTTTACCCTTAGTATTGTCTATGGCGTTGCCGATGGTGATTTCCATGGCAGTGAACTCATTGTACAATATTGTAGACAGCTATTTTGTGGCAAAAATCAGTGAAAAAGCCATGACGGCATTAGCTTTGGTATATCCGGTACAGAATCTGATTACTTCTATTGCAGTTGGATTTGGTGTGGGAATTAATGCAGTAGTGGCATTCTATTTAGGAGCCAATGATCAGGAAAAGGCAAATAGAGCAGTAACTCTGGGTGTATTTTTAAACTTTTTGCATGGTGTGATTTTAACATTTGTCTGCATTGGCGGAATGCCGCTGTTTTTAAAAATGTTTACCTCAGATAAAGAGGTAACACAGTTGACGCTATTGTATTCTAATCGTGCATTTTTATTCTCTGTTATTATTACCACAGGAATCTCATTAGAAAAAATCTTTCAGGCAGTAGGTAGAATGAAGGCCTCTATGTTCAGTATGATGTGCGGATTTATTGCAAATATTGTGTTAGACCCACTGATGATTTTTGGAATCGGGCCGTTTCCCGTTATGGGAATTGCAGGGGCAGCATACGCTACGGGAATCGGACAGTGTATTACATTGCTCATTTACCTCATATTATATAAGACCCGCCCGATTCCGGTAAAAATAGAACGGAAATATTTAACAAATGATAAGCAACTGGTAGGAAAGCTCTATGCGGTAGGGATTCCTGCAACATTAAATATGGCGTTACCGTCAGTGCTTATTTCAGCATTAAATGGAATCCTGGCAGGATTTTCGGAAAAGTATGTATTAGTCTTAGGTGTTTATTATAAATTACAAACCTTTATTTATCTGAGTGCTAATGGAATTATTCAGGGAATCCGACCATTAATCGGATATAATTACGGTGCAGGTGAAAAGGAAAGAGTAAAAAAGATATTTCATACAGCATTGGGGTTATCCTGTGTAGTGATGTTAGTAGGAACCCTGTTGTCATGGCTGATACCGGGAAATCTCATTGGTTTATTTACGTCTAATAGTCAGACCGTTCAGATTGGAATTACTGCACTGCATGTAATCAGTCTTGGATTCTTGGTATCGGCAGTTTCCCTTACCTGTTCAGGTGCATTAGAAGGTTTGGGAAAAGGAATGCCTTCCTTATATATATCATTGGCACGATATATTGTGGTGATGATACCCATGGCATTTGGACTGAGCAGAATGTCAGGCGCAAATGGGGTATGGTATAGTTTTCCTGTTACAGAGCTTATCACCGCAGTTTTTTCGTATATTATTTATAAAAGAGAAGTATTTGCTATTTCCTAAATCCAAGTGTATACTTAAGGCATATGAAGTAATTGCAGGAAAGGGAGCAAACCATGCAAAAGAAAAAAGAAATTAGACAGGAGTATCTGACAGGAGAACGTGCACTGTTTCAGGGAAAAGATTTACAGATATATGATACGGTATTTGCAGATGGAGAATCACCTTTAAAAGAGAGCCATAATATTGATTTGGTAGGAAGTTTATTTAAGTGGAAATATCCACTTTGGTATAGTAGTAATATTACATTGAAGAATTGTACATTGTTTGAGATGGCACGAGCAGGAATTTGGTATACCAATGAGATTTCTGTGGCAGATACCATAATAGAAGCACCGAAGAATTTTCGTCGTTGCCAAGGGGTGACATTACAAAATGTAACCTTCCCAAATGCAGAGGAAACCTTATGGAATTGTAAGGATATCACCATGGAAAATGTTACAGCAAAGGGTGATTACTTTGCCATGAATTGTCGTAACATGAAGATTCAGGATTTTCAATTAGTGGGAAATTATTCCTTTGACGGAGCAGAAAATGTAGAAATCCATAATGGGCGGATGTTATCGAAGGATGCATTTTGGAATAGTGATCATGCGACCGTATATGACTCATTTATTTCGGGAGAATATTTAGGCTGGAATGCAAAAAACTTAACATTGGTAAATTGTACCATAGAAAGTTTACAGGGAATGTGTTATATTGATAACCTTATTATGAAAAACTGTAAGTTGGTAAATACCACACTTGCTTTTGAATATTCTACTGTGGATGCAGATATTACCAGCAAGATTGACAGCGTATTGAATCCGTCCGGCGGTACTATTTGTGCAGAGTACATTGATGAATTAATAATAGAAAGAGATAAAGTTGACCCCGAAAAGACAAAAATAGTATGTAGACAGGAGAAAAATTAGTATGAAATACAATTTTGATACACCCATAAATCGTAGAAATACCAACTCCTTGAAGTGGGATATTGCAGAAAATGAACTTCCTATGTGGGTAGCAGATATGGATTTTCAAACAGCACCGGAGATTACAGAGGCGATAACAAAAAGAGCCGCACACGGTGTTTTCGGATATACCATTGTACCGGATGAGTGGTATGAAGCATACATTGGATGGTGGAAAAACAGACATGCATTCAAAATAGAAAAGGAATGGATGATGTTTTGTACAGGAGTAGTACCGGCTATTTCCAGTATTGTACGAAAAATGACCACTGTGGGTGAAAATGTGTTAATACAGACACCGGTGTATAATATTTTCTTTAACTCCATTGTAAATAATGGAAGAAATGTATTGCAAAGTCCCTTGAAATATGATGGAACAGCCTATATCATTGATTTTGCAGACTTAGAAGAAAAGCTTTCTAATCCACAGACTACTATGATGATTCTTTGCAATCCTCATAATCCGGTAGGAAAAATATGGGATAGAGACACACTAGAGAAAATAGGAGAACTATGTTGGAAACATCATGTACTGGTACTTTCAGATGAAATCCATTGTGATTTGACAGCACCGGGAAGTGCGTATATTCCGTTTGCATCTGTTTCAGAAACCTGTAGGAAAAACAGTATAACATGTATTGCTCCCACCAAGGCATTTAATATTGCAGGGTTGCAAACTGCGGCAGTAGTAGTACCGGATGAAACATTGCGTCATAAGGTAAATCGCGGATTGAATACCGATGAGGTTGCAGAACCAAATGTATTTGCAGTGGAGGCAGCGGTGGCAGCATTTACCAAGGGAGAGCCATGGCTAGAGCAGTTAAGAGCATATATATATGAAAACAGGCAGTGTGTAAAAGAGTTTTTAGAAAAAGAGCTTCCGGAAATAAAGCTGGTATCCGAAAATGCAACCTATTTATTATGGTTAGATTGTAATGGGGTATCAGGGTGTGAAGATGCATCCGAGCTTGCAGAATTTGTGAGAAAGAAAACCGGACTGTATTTGTCTGCGGGAGGACAGTATGGCAAAGGCGGAGAAATGTTTCTGCGTATGAACATTGCATGCCCGAGAGAAAGCGTAAAAGATGGACTGGAACGCTTGAAAGAAGGATGTAGAGCATATATCCAGAAATAGAAAGGAGGCACAGAATGATTGAAAGTGTTTATGGAGTCGATACTCAGGGAGAGATTGATTGCAGAGTAAACAAATATACACTAAAGTGTCTGAAAATCACCTTAGTGGCATTATGGGCAATCTGGATAGCAAATGTATTAAATATTTTTATTATAGATACAGAATTGTTGTCTCAGGGAGTATTAGGTGCGTCAATTGTTATTGCGGCAGCGATTGTATTTGGAAAAGTGAGTGACTTGCATAAGCCATGGGTCAAGTATGTGCTTCTTTTTAATATGATATTAGCAATTACAATTTTAGGAATTACATTAACATATCATACCGTATTGTTAAGTGTGTTACCATTATTGGTAGCTACGCAGTATACAAGTAATCGAATGATTGTGTACACATATCTGCTAAGTATAGTAAGTATTTTTTCCGGTGTGGTAGGAGGATATTTCTGGGGATTATGTGATGCGAACATGCAGATTATCACAACACAAAGAGCCAGTTATTATTTGGATGCAGCCACATCCACGATGCAATTTCAGGCAAGTAATACCAATCCGTGGTATACGCTGATAATGTATTACGTTATACCTCGTTGTATTTTGTTGCTCCTGTTACTTCCGGTAATTCAAAGTATTTCTTCCAACTTGTTAGGTTATGCCGAATATGCAGGAGATATGAAACGCCTTAGCGAAATAGATGAGATGACAGGTTTGTACAATAAGAATAAATTTTTACAGATGGTGGAAAAGTCTTATTCTAAGTTTGAACGGGTATGCGTAGTTTTCTGGGATGTAAATAACTTAAAGCGGATAAACGACACCTTGGGACATAATCAGGGAGACTTTGTTATTACCAATGTGGGCAATATGATTTTAGGATTATCCGCGGAGAATAGAAAGGCATATCGACTGGGTGGCGATGAATTTGTAATGGTAATGGAAAATCCAAAGGACGGAGAACTGGAAGAAGTATTAAAAAAATGGGAAGAGATTGTAAAAGTTTGGCGTTCTCTGGCAAAAATAGAGATTTCCGTTGCCCTTGGATATGACTTTGGAGCAGGAAAAGATATTGATAACATTATAAAAAATGCAGATAAAAAGATGTATTTAAAAAAGCAGGAACAGAAGTCCTAGAGAAGAAAGAGTTCAGCAGTAGTAACATATTGCTGAACTTTTTAATTTAGTATGCTATAAAAAAAATTGAAATTATCTGAAAAATTTAGCACTCACCTATTGACAGTGCTAACAAAGTGTGATATTGTTATACACGAAGTAGAACAATAGAACATGAAAGGGAAGGAGGAACCCTTTATGAATATTCAAAAATTTACACAAAAATCAATTGAAGCAATCAATGGCTGTGAAAAACTTGCATATGAATATGGCAATCAGGAAATTGAGCAGGAACATCTGTTAGTTTCATTATTGACACAAGAGGATGGCTTAATTCCCAAATTGATTGAAAAGATGGAAATAAATAAAGAACACTTTACCCAGAATGCTATTACGCATTTGGAGAAACGAGTAAAAGTTTCCGGCGGACAGGTCTATATGGGACAGAACCTGAATAAAGTGTTAATCAGTGCAGAAGATGAGGCAAAGAAGATGGGAGACGAATACGTTTCCGTTGAACATTTGTTTTTAACTTTGTTAAAATACCCGAATCAGGCAATGAAAGAGATTTTCAAAGAGTATGGAATCACCAGAGACCGCTTTTTGAAAGCATTGGCAACAGTACGCGGTAATCAGAAGGTAGTTTCGGATAATCCGGAAGCTACTTATGATACATTGGAAAAGTATGGATATGACATGGTGGAACGTGCCAGAGACCAGAAGCTGGACCCGGTAATCGGACGAGACAGTGAAATTAGAAACGTAGTTCGTATCTTATCTCGTAAGACAAAGAACAATCCGGTACTAATTGGTGAACCTGGTGTAGGTAAAACAGCGGTAGTAGAAGGTCTGGCACAGCGTATCGTAAGAGGCGATGTTCCGGAAGGATTGAAGGATAAAAAGTTATTTGCCTTGGATATGGGTGCATTGGTAGCAGGTGCCAAGTATCGTGGTGAATTTGAGGAGCGTCTGAAAGCTGTCTTAGATGAAATTAAGAGCAGTGAAGGACAGATTATCCTGTTTATTGATGAATTGCATACCATTGTAGGAGCAGGAAAAACAGATGGTGCGATGGATGCCGGACAGTTATTAAAGCCTATGCTTGCCCGTGGAGAACTGCATTGTATCGGTGCAACTACGTTAGATGAATACCGGGAATATATTGAAAAGGATGCCGCATTAGAGCGAAGATTCCAGCCGGTACATGTAGACGAACCTACAGTAGAAGATACCATATCCATACTTCGTGGATTAAAGGATCGTTACGAGGTATTCCATGGAGTTAAGATTACCGATGGTGCATTGGTATCAGCAGCAGTTTTATCCAATCGTTATATCAGTGACCGTTTCCTGCCGGATAAGGCAATCGACCTGGTAGATGAGGCCTGTGCTTTGATTAAGACAGAGTTAGACTCCATGCCAACAGAGTTAGATGAATTGCAGCGTAAGGTTATGCAGATGGAAATTGAAGAGGCAGCTTTGAAAAAAGAAGAAGACCGATTAAGCAAAGACCGTCTGGAAACCTTGCAGAAAGAACTGGCAGAATTAAAGAATGAATTTCAGAATAAAAAGGCACAGTGGGACAACGAAAAGAAGTCTGTGGAAAAAGTGCAGAAGTTAAGAGAAGAAATCGATGCATTAAATGCAGAGATTGCCAAAGCACAGCAGAGCTATGATTTGGAAAAGGCAGCAGAACTTCAGTATGGAAAGTTACCACAGCTTCAAAAACAACTGGAAATCGAAGAAGAACAGGTACGCAAGAAGGATTTGAGCCTGGTACATGAAAATGTCAGTGAAGAAGAAATTGCAAGAATTATTTCCAGATGGACAGGCATTCCGGTTGCAAAATTAACGGAAAGCGAACGAAACAAAACGTTACATCTGGACGAAGAGTTGCATAAACGTGTTATTGGTCAGGATGAGGGCGTTACCAAGGTAACAGAGGCAATCATTCGTTCCAAGGCAGGTATTAAGGATCCAACAAAGCCAATTGGTTCCTTCCTGTTCTTAGGACCTACCGGAGTTGGTAAGACAGAACTTGCTAAAGCACTGGCAGCAAGTCTTTTCGATGATGAGAATAACATGGTGCGTATCGATATGAGTGAGTACATGGAGAAATATTCTGTGTCTCGTTTAATCGGAGCACCTCCAGGATATGTAGGATATGAAGAAGGCGGACAGTTAACAGAAGCAGTACGAAGAAAACCGTATTCCGTTGTTTTATTTGATGAAGTAGAAAAGGCACATCCGGATGTATTTAATGTACTTCTTCAGGTATTGGATGATGGACGAATTACAGATTCTCAGGGACGTACCGTTGACTTTAAAAATACTATTTTAATTATGACTTCTAACCTGGGTTCATCTTATCTGTTAGATGGTATTGACGAAAAAGGAAATATTAAGCCGGAAGCAGAAGAAGCAGCTATGAATGAATTGCGTGGCAACTTCCGACCGGAGTTCCTGAATCGTTTGGATGAAATCATTATGTTTAAGCCATTAACAAAAGATAACATTGGTGGAATCATTCACTTACTTATGGCAGATTTGAATAAACGTCTGGTAGACCGTGAGATTTCAGTAGAGTTGACACCGCAGGCTGAGCAGTTTGTGGTAGACAATGGATATGATCCGGTTTATGGTGCAAGACCGTTGAAGCGTTATCTGCAAAAGACCGTGGAAACTTTGGCAGCAAAACTGATTCTTGCAGATCAGGTAGGTGCCGGAGATACCATTCTCATTGATGTGGAAAACGGTGAGTTGAAGGCAAAAAGAAAGTAAAGTAATGAAAAAGAGAGAAACTCGTTTTGTGAGTTTCTCTCTTTTTGTTTATTCTACCGTGACAGATTTTGCAAGATTTCTAGGTTGATCGGCATTTAAGCCTTTTCCGGTAGAAGTATAATAGGCAATCATTTGTAGCACAACAACTGCTTCAAAGATTGCAAACTGATCCGGTACTTTCGGTAAAGGAATATGTACATCACAGATGGAAGCATCGGTTACATTCTCTTCCATACTTAATAAGATGACATAAGCTCCTCTTGCCTTTACTTCACGGATATTTGAAATTACTTTGCTATATACATGACCCTGTGTTGCAAGGGCAATAACAGGAACGCCTTCGCTGATTAAAGCAATGGTGCCGTGTTTTAGTTCTCCTGCTGCATATGCTTCTGCATGAATGTAAGAAATTTCTTTTAATTTTAAGGCACCTTCCATTGAAAGGGTATAATCAAGTCCTCGACCAATAAAGAAAGTGTCGGTAGCGTTAAGCATACGTTTGGTTAGTTCCTCAATGTTAGCAGAAAGTTTTAAAATTTCAGCTATATTGTCGCTTACATTTTGCAGGTTTTGGATAAATTCCAATGCCTCTGTTTTTGTCAGTTTGTTTTGTACAAGCCCTAATTTACAAGCAATCAGGTAGAAAGCGGCAGTTTGCACAGTGTATGCCTTTGTACTTGCAACGGCAATTTCCGGACCTGCATGCGTATATAATACATAGTTGCTTTCTCTGGCAATGGAAGAACCTTTTACATTTACAATTGCTAATGTTTTGCTGGTTTTAGTTTTTGCAAGACGTAGTGCCTCTAAGGTGTCAATGGTTTCTCCGGACTGGGATACCACAATCACCAGACTATCCTCTGTAATAACCGGTTTTTCATATCGGAATTCAGAGGCAATTGCAACAGTTACCGGAATACCAAGAAAGTCCTGGATGAGTGTTTTCCCTACCATACCCGCATACATAGCAGTACCGCAGGCGATAATTGTAATATCGTGACAATTTTCAAAAAGGGATTCCGGGATATTATCCGCAGAAAAGTCCGGAAGTCCATTGTGAATTCTTGGGGCAATGGTTCTTGTAATTGCTGCCGGCTGCTCATTGATTTCTTTTAACATAAAGGTAGGGTAGCCGTCCTTTTGTGCAGCAGTAATATCCCAATTTACTTCTAAAAATTCAGGTTCAATGGGAGTTCCGTCCAGTTCCTGAAGGGAAATACCTTCTTTTGACATGGTTAAAATCGCATATTCAGGAACAATAAAATATTTTTTGCTGTATTGAATGAAAGCCGTTAAGTCAGAGGCAATAAAAGAGCCATCCTTACAGGTTGCTGCTACCATAGGGCTTACATTTCTTACAGCATAAATCATGTCTGGGTTATTTTTGAATATAATACAAAAAGCAAAAGAACCTTTCAGTAAAGGAACTACTTTCTGTATTGCAGCGATTGGATTCTCACCGTCGTAAAACTTGTTAAACAGGGCAGCGGCAACTTCGGTATCTGTTTCTGAGATTAAATCTTTTTCCAAATCATAAGTAGCAACTAATTCGTGATAGTTTTCAATAATTCCGTTATGAATCAAAGCTACATTCCCGCATTTATGAGGGTGAGCATTTGCATTCGTAACACCACCGTGTGTTGCCCAACGAGTATGACCAATGCCACAGGTAGCAGTATTTTCATCGCAAATGGCGCGCAAATCTTTTACTTTTCCTGCCGTTTTACGAATAGAAATACTTCCGTTTTCCTTAAAATAGGCAATGCCGGCACTATCATATCCTCTGTATTCCAGTTTTTCAAGTCCTTCCAGTAAAATCTCCTGAGCTTCTAACTTACCGGTAAAACCAATAATTCCGCACATATAAAATCTCCTTGATATAGTTTGTACGGTTATGGATTTTTTGTTTTGATGTTGCCATCATATTTGTTACCATACTTCACAGCCGTATCTGCGTCCAGGCATCCGCTGAATTTTCGACCACCTGGCACCTCGTGAACCAACGGACATAAGAGGGCCGCTGGTGCATAGCGCTAAAGTTTCTAAACTTTTCAAAATTCATTTCCTCCTAAAACGAACATGTATAGTTTAGCATAAGAAGCCGGGAAAGCAAATAGAAAGATTAGGAATATATTTGCCATATCCTGCATACACTTAGATAGAAAGTAAAAATTTACATAAATGATATGAGTATGATTTTCAATAGTGGAAGGGTGATATGGGGCTTGAAAAAGAAAAGAAGGACATTCGTAATAGTAGCTATATGCGCAATCCTAATGGTAGAAGCCGTATTAGGAACGGGCATATCACTGGGAACGGTAATTGCAAGCGGTGGAACCATTAACGAAAGACTTGCAGTAGAACTTACCGAAGGAAGAAACGGAAGTGTAGCGCAAACAGGAGAAACCTTATATGCAAAAGTAGTTTCCAGATATTCCAAGGCGAATAATCCCAAAGAGAATGTAAAAGTCGGGCTAAAGATAGGAAAACTGCCGGAAGAAATTTCGGTTGCGGGATTTGAAAATGGACAAAAGAAAGTAATCTGGCAGGATGAAGAAAAGAAAGAACATGATATTGTTTTGCAGTTGGTAGAAGAAGAGGGAGAACTGTATGTGGAGTTTGAACAACCGGCAGGTGCAACGGTAGAATTTGAAATACAGTTTAATTCCAGCAATGGAATCGGAGCAGATGGAGAATGTGTAACGTTAGAAATTGATAAAGAAAAAATTCAGGGTCTGGATTCCCCTATTGGAGACAATGATTACTTCAGTGAACCACTGACACTGACCTGGCATGGAAAAAATGAATGGGAGCCGGTAGATAAGAAGGTAAATGGAGTAGATAAAAATAAGATTTTAGTCAACAGTGAGAATCAACTGGCAGGTGAGTTGACCTATACCATTACCGCAAATAGTCTGAACAATGAAAAGTTTGGTGAAATTTGGACAGATTATATCACAGTAACAGATACATTGCAGTTGCCGGAGGATGTAGCATTTCCGGAAGGAGCAAGGGTGAATGAGAGTAACACAGCTATTGTAGATGCCAATGGAAATACCATCTGCTATTTCTCCAAATTGCAGCAGGATAGTGAGATTACTGCCATTACACTCGAGGGAAAAAAGGTAAATTTTCAGGTAAAAGTGCCAAATACATATAAAAAAGACGGAGTGCCAACAAGAGAACAGGATCATCTGGCGCTGGAAATGAAGTTAAATGCAAATTTGCTGGTGGTAGCGGAAAATTATGCCAAGGATAGTGCCATAGAAAATCAGGTGGCAATACAACCGGTGCCTTATAAGCCTTATGATGTAAAAGGCTCGGCAGATTCTGCTGTTACGGTTCTGGTAGGAGAAAAGGAAGAAATAATTATAAAAAAAGAAGCTGATAAAAAAGCGGTGCAGGCGGGAGATACAGTAACTTATACATTATCTGTAGAAAATAACGGAAAGTGTGCAATTAAGGTATTGGATGAAAATGGAGCATTTTATCAGGTTACCGATGAACTTCCCGTGTATCTGTATCTCACCCGGGAGCAAATTGCCGAACTTCCCGAGGATGTAACATATAATGAAGAAACAAATACCATATACTGGATACCAAGCAGAGAAGATATAACATCCGGCATGGAGCGACACATAAGTTTTCAAACCACAGTAAAAGAAGCAACGGATGAAGTGATGAGAGGACTTTCCAATGGTTCTTTGATTAAAAATGTGGCGCAGTATAAGAAAAAATATTCCAACGAAGTCAATCTTTTGTATGAAAAAGCAGAAGTGCAGGTAGAAAAGACCAGTAAAGACGAAGATGGAGACGGTAAAGTTTCCAATGGAGAAAAGATTACCTATATCATCCGAGTATCCAATGATACGGATTTGAATGCGGTTATGGATGAAGTAATAACAGATACGTTGCCAAAAGGTCTGATATTTGAATCGGCTACCATAGGAATCAATCAGAATATTACCCAAAGCGGAACTTATATTTTGCACTATGGAATAGGAGAAGAAAAAAATAAGCATGAAGTGGAATTTCAGATTGATGGGCAAACCTTGTGCTGGAATGTAGGAATTGTGCATGCGCATGAAGAAATAGTGCTTACTTATGTATGTAAGGTGGATGTAGATCAGCTGGATGGAAAGATGCAAATCGTAAATAAGGTAACAACATCTTCAGAAAAAGAAGATTATGATGTTGTGAAGGTAGATCCGCCTATTGATTTAGAAAAGACGGTGGAGCAGGATACCAATGTTATCTATCCGGATAAAACGATATTTGACTATAAAATATCTCTTAAAAATGATGCAGAACATCCAAGTCAAAAAGAAAATTTACAATTAACGGATTCCCTGCCCATAGGAATGTTACCAGTAGACTGTACCTTAATACAACATCAAAAGGTAGGGACAATGATTGTAGATACAGAAATTTCATGGGAAGATTTTTGGCAGGGAAATATAAGTGAAGAAGCGTCCACTTTTACTTCGGTTATCGATGGAAGAAGGGCAGAAGTAAGAAAAAGCTGGAATGGTATCGTATTAGTCTGGAACATAGGGAAAATGAGTGCCGGGGAAGAGATTACCATAAAATACCGAGCACAAATTACATTAACGGAAAAACAAAAAAGTGAGGGCGGACAGTATGGTTTTACCAACAGGGCGCGCATAGATAACATTAGAAAATCCGTAACCGTGTATGGTGGAGAAACGGCAGAACCGAGAACTTCTGCTGATGTACAAAAAAGTGTGTGGGCAATCAAAAAAGAGAAGGTGAAAAATGAAAGTGTCCTGTGGCAGAACTGGTATGATAAAGAACAGTTTTCTCTGGACTTAGAAGAGGAAAATGAGAAAAATCTGGTGATTTATAATATGACAGTCATCAATACCGGAAGTGATGCTATTCATTTGAGTACCTTGAAGGATGTATTGCCCAAAGAGCTTACTTATATAGGAATTGACAGTGTTTCTTGGAACTTTTGGCAAAAGCGGGGGGCATTTACACAGGAGATTGTGTCAAATGCTTATGGATGTCTGAATACCTATGAAGCGAATAAGTTGGTATCGGGAGTAAAAATAAACTCTGATTATAAAGAAAAAGAGAATCAGGTAGAATTTACGTTCAATCAGGCAGAGGGCGGCTATGAACTGGAAAGCGGAAAGGCACTGACATTTCTTATGCTTTGTGAGGTAAATGAACAGGCAAAGGCAGAAAGACCGATTGTAAATACTGCGCAGCTTATGGTAGACGAGAAAGTAAGTTATCTGAAATATGAGGAAATTAAGACACGAAATACACCGTACGATTATAACCAAAATAATGGAAATTCCATGGATGAGGGAGTAACGGATGGAAAAAGAACAATTTCTTCTACGGTAGCCATTCTTCCAGAGAATGTAATTGTTCCGGGGATTAATAAAAAGGCAGTTTCTTATATTATTCCGGGAAAAACAGAAGAAATGCCATTAGATGAAACGTCCAATATTCAGCCCAATGCTACAGTAAAATGGGAAATTGATTTATATAATGACGGAACCGTAGATTTAGCAGATTATGATGTGGAAGACAGTGTTACTACCAGTTTTCATCTAATCACGGAAAAAGAAGCAGAGAAAAAGCAAATCACTGAGCCATATAAGTTGGAGATATATTCCTACGACGGACAAAAACAGCAGGAATTTGATTTGTCAAAACAGGTGTGGAGTACTGTAACGGAAGATTCCAACCAAAGCAATTATAAGTTTCGATTTTCTGGGGAAAAGTATGCAATTCCACCGGGAGGTTGTGCAAAACTAACGCTATATACCAATAATACAGTGGAAAACTATAAAGTATATAAGAATACAGCAACAATCTTGCCAGACACAGCTTTTGCGGCAAATAAGGTAAAGCATGGAGAGCTGAAAAAAGATAATGAAGGAAACTATATCGGTGTAACCTCTTCCGATGAAGTGAACGCATTGGGAGATTATGCATCTGTTTCATGGAAAAGTGTAGCAGAAAAAGGAAAAGAAACCAATACAGCTCGCGGAACTCAGGAAAAAAATTATATTTCAGTAGGAATGGGAACAGAATACGTTACTTACAAAAACAATATTCGAAATGTAAGTGAGAATGAATTTGGTAGATTGGTATTGATTGATGTAACGCCGGGCAATAACGATACAGGAGTTATCAATCAAAATGATGTAAGAGGCAGTGAATTTTCCATAGCCTTTGCAGATAACTTAGAAGTCTATGTACTAGAGAATGGTCAAAAGGTTTCGATAGAAGGATATCAGGTAGAATTTTCTCCTAAGGTTCGGTTTACACAGAAGGATTTTGATGGTGTAGAGGAAAAGGAGTGGCATGAAATATGGCAGGAAGGAGACCGCTCATTCCGGGTAACATTGCCGAAAAACTTCAAGCTTTTGAATGAGCAGACGTTAGTTGTACAGTATGACGGTAAATTAGGACCGGATGCAAAACCGGGAGCCATTGCATGGAACAGTTTTGGATATCAATATTATTCCGGCAATCATACCAAGCCTATGAAGTCAGAACCACCAAAGGTAGGGGTGAAGATGCCGAAAATCCCAATGATTCAAAAAGAAGTGGTGGATGCTGGGGGCGAGGTACAAAACTATGATGAAAGCAAAGTATTTACCTTTACCTTGTCTCAAAAGGATGCCGCATCAGAAGAAATTATTTGTGAATTTCAAGTATGCCAGGGTGGATATATTCTGGTGTCCGATTTGAAAGATAAAAACGGAAATAAAGTGGTGTTAGAAAATGGCAGGGAATATGTTGTTACCGAAGTAACAGATAAGATGCCGGAGGGCTATCAGCTTATCGGTATTGGTGAAAAGGGAAGTGCAGGAAAAGAGAAATATTCCTTTGTTTATTATGACAGCAAAGATATTACCATTTTAGCTAGAAATGAAGTAGATACCTATCAACCGGAAATCCCGGAAACGGGAGGAACGGGAACAACTATATATACACTGGGAGGAATTAGTTTCATGGGAACTGCGTGTCTCATGCAGGGATATAGATTGCGCCGCAGGCGGGGAAGGAGGTGTAATTGACCTTCCGGTGTATAGAAAGGAAATTGGTAAAAGAATGAAAAGGAGAATAGTAAAAATATGAAGAAGATATTGGCAGTATTGGCAAGCATGGTTATGGTGCTTGCAATGGGAATGACAACGTTTGCAGCAAACATTACGATTAAGGGTGGAGCAAATGGCTCACAGTATGCAGCGTATAAGTTATTGAATGTTACAGATGGCGGAGAAGGAAAATATGCATATACGTTAAATGATAAATATCTGGATGCACTTCAAAAGGTGACAGGAAAAACAGAAGAAAGAGACATTGTAAATTATATTTCAGAACTGACAGCAGAAGAAACCCGTACGTTTGCAGATGCAGTGTATACAGAAATAAAGGATGTTGCACCGGAAGCAGTGACAGATACCGATAAGTTTGAAAATATGGAACAGGGCTATTATCTCATTGTAGAAAAACAGACAGGGGATGCGCAGGATACTTATTCCTTAGTAATGTTAGATACAGCGGGAAAAGAAGATGTGGAAGTGACGACTAAGGAAGATAAACCGGAGTTAGAAAAGAAGGTAAAAGAAAAGAACGATTCAACCGGAGCAGAAAGTGACTGGCAGGATGGAGCAGATTATGACATTGGGGATGAAGTACCATTTCAGTTGACCGGTACAGTGGAAAAAAATTACGACAACTATAATACATACTATTATGCATTCCACGATACCATGTCAGAGGGACTTACTTTTCAAAAAGATAGTGTAAAGGTGAGTGTTGACGGAATTGTGATAGACAGTGGATACCAGGTAGTAACAGACGGATTAACAGATGGCGATACTTTTGAAGTACGTTTTACAGATTTAAAGGAAATCAGTAGTGTAAAGGCAGGAAGTAAAATTACGGTAGCTTATAGTGCAATTTTAAACAGCAATGCAATTATTGGTGCAGAAGGAAATCCAAATAAAGCAAAATTGGAGTACAGCAACAATCCTTATGGAGATGGAACCGGAGAAACACCGGAAGATAAGGTAGTTGTATTTACCTATGAATTAGAGGTAAATAAGGTAGATAAGGAAGGCAACGCACTGGAAGGAGCGGGCTTTACACTTTATAAATATGATGATAAATTGCAGACTTACCAGGCGGTAGGAGAAGAAATTTTCGGGGTTACAACCTTTAATTTTAGCGGTCAGGATGCAGGTTTATATAAGTTAGTGGAAACAACAGTACCGGATGGTTACAACAAGGCAGATGATACGATTTTTTCCCTAGAAGCAGAGTATGATACCAATGCCGATAATCCAAAACTTACGAAATTAGTGATTCGAGATGAAGACGGAAATATTATTTCAGATGGGGAAGATGCAGTATTTACTATTAATTTAGCAAAAGGAACAGCAAGCACGGATGTAGTAAACGTAAGTGGTACAGAGCTGCCGTCTACCGGTGGTATTGGTACGAAGATTTTCTATACCCTTGGAGGTGTGCTGATGTTTGGAGCAGCAACTCTTATAGTAGTAAGAAAACGTGGAATGAAGGCAGAATAAAGGAAAATACAGGAAAATTTGGGGAGGAAAGAAATGAGAAAAGTGAAAGGAAAGGCAGCATATGGAATCATAGGTTTTACACTGATTTTAGGACTTTGGATAGGAAAAATCAATGTTTCCATGTTATATGCCGCAAATAAAATAGATATTTCAAGACCGTGTTCTCTCACCCTTAAGGTAGCAGATTCAGGAACCTATGGGGAAGAACTTTCCAGATTACAACTGGAAGCCAGGATATACAAAGTGGCAGATGTTGCAGCAGACGGAACTTATACGCCAACATCTGCATTTGAATCCCTTACCGTGAAGGACAGAGTAATGAAGCAGGAAGAGTGGGAGAAACTGACGGATAAATCCATGGAACTGGCAGAAGGAAAAGCAGAGGATGCCAGAATTGAGATTACAAATGGAAGAGGGACAATTACAGATTTAGAAACCGGGTTGTATCTGGTGATACCGGAAGCAAAAACTACGGAATTATATGAGTATCAATTTCAACCGTATTTAGTGCCATTACCGCAAAATCTGTATGAACAGTCAGAAGTTTTATCGGATGATAAATGGAACTATCAGGTAGAAAGTGATTTAAAACCGGAACGAAGTCCAAGGTATGGAAGTTTCAAAATCTGTAAGAACCTTACTTCCTATAATACGGCACTGGAAAAAGTCACCTTTGTATTTCAGGTAGAGGGCGTAGATAAGCAGGGAAACAGCGTTTACAGTAATGTGTTTTCCACTACCCATACAGCGGCAGGGCAAAAAGAAATTTTAGTAGAGCATATACCCGCAGGAACCATAGTAACTGTAACTGAGGTATACAGCGGAGCAAGTTATCATTTAGAAACCGAGGCAGAAAAAACAGTAGTCATAAGTGCAGATGAGATAGTAACAGCAGATTTTAGCAATACATACAATGACGAGCTGATTCCCGGATATGGCGTAACCAACCATTTTGAATACGATGAGAATGAAGGCTGGCAGTGGTCAACACAAGAGTAAGGGAGCTGAAACAGTGAAAAAATTATGGAAACAAAAAATAGTCTGGCTTGCTGTGGGACTGCTAATCGCGGTGGAAATAACACAGATTCAGGGAGTTATGGCATATTTTACCACTTATGTAGCCACAGCAGGTGGCTACCCCATTATTCTGGGTTCTAAGATAACCATCAAGGAAGATGTAGAGGATATGAAAAAGCATATTCAACTAATCAATACCGGAGAAGAAGATTGCTATGTGCGTGTAAAAGTGTTTTTCAGTAAAGACATAGAAGTAAGTTATGTTTCTGCAATGGATGAAGCAAATCAGGCATATTGGAATGAAAAAGAGGATGGATATTGGTATTATAAAGAAATTGTTCCGGTAGGAGCAGAAACACAGGAATTGGTGGTAACAATGAAAGTACCACAGGAATGGAAGGATAGTTTCAATGTGGTAGTGGTTCAGGAATGTACACCGGTACTGTATACAGAAGACGGAACACCTTATGCGGATTGGAATAAGAAGATAGATACCAAAACAGATATCGGAACAATTGTGCGTGAGGAGGAAGGTGGAGAATGAAAAAATTAAAACAGATGTTTTCAGGAAAAAAGTCCACAGTTGTTCTCTTTTTAGTGGCAGGTATATTGCTCATATCGGGAGGAGTCGGAAGTGCTAAGGCAGCATTGACGTATTATAGTGAGCATTATACTGCACAAATGGAAGTTCCGGATATCGGAGTGAGTCTTGTAGAAAAGTCTGCAAGCGGAAGTAAGAATATTTGTAATAGAGATTATACCGGAAGTAGTGGAATATGGGAGGAAACCAGTCAAGAGCTTTTGCAGGATATGTTGCAGGAAACGGATGGAAAGTTATTGCTTGGAAGAAATTATGTAGAAAAGCTTTCTGTAAAAAATAGCGGAAAAATAGATGAATATGTCAGAGTAACCCTTGTGAAAAGCTGGGTGAAAAAAGATGGAACCAAGGAGACAACATTAGCACCCACGTTAATTGAACTTCACATGACACAAAACGGATGGTTAGTAGATGAAGCTGCGTCAACAGAAGAACGTACGGTTTTATATTGGCCACAGATTTTGCCAGTAGGAAAAACAACACCGGAATTTTTGGATTCGCTTAAAATCAGTGAAAAAATTGCATCTAAAGTAAAAAAAGAAACAACAACAGAGGGAGCGTATACCACAGTAACTACTACGTTTCTCTATGATGATGTTTCATTTTTGGTAGAAGCAGAAGTGGATGCAGTACAGACACACAATGCCAAAGATGCCATTAAAAGTGCCTGGGGAATTGATGTGAATATTGCAGATGACGGAACATTAAGTCTTGTACCATAGGGAGGAAAATGAGCATGAGAAAAAAAGTAAGTTTTTTAATAAGTGTGTGGATGTTATCCATGACAATGGGGGTACATGCGGAAGAATTTTCCGGAGGGGCTGACTGGAAGGTTACGTTTGACGGAAAACAGATGGAGAGTAATTTTAAAAGCGAAGAAATTAATGACGTTATTCAGCAGCTTCAGCCGGGAGATACCGCTAAGTTTTATATGTCTCTTAAAAATAATAATAAAGAAATAACCAGTTGGTATATGGCAAATGATGTTTTGCAAAGTCTGGAGGATTCACAGACCTTGGCAGAGGGCGGTGCATATGCGTATGTATTGACTTATGTAAAACCGGATGGAAGCAGCAATCAGTTATATAATAGCAAAGCCATTGGTGGAGAAGTGGTAAATGAAGCCGGAAAAGGATTACATCAGGCAACCCATGCTTTGAAAGACTTCTTTTTCTTAGACGAATTAGAACCTAACGCCCGGGGAACCATTCTTTTGTCAGTAACCCTGGAAGGAGAAACACAGGGAAATCAGTATCAGGACACCTTGGCAAAATTGCAAATGAACTTTGCGGTAGAGCCTGTCAATGCTTCCGGTAAAACAACTACAGTTTTACATAAATTAGTAAAGACAGGAGATAAAACAAGTGTTTTCGTCTTTTCTGTAGCAGCGTTAGTAGCGGGAAGTATTTGCGGAGTTATAGCAATTAGCAAAAAGCGGAGGCAGGAGGTGGAGAAATGAAAAGAAAAAGATATGTGTGGCAGCCCATTGTGATTGGCGGCACACTTATTTGCATGCTTGGGCAAGGTGTATTTGCGAAGGAAAGTGAAAAAAGTTATACCTATACTGTGACCTTGTATGCAGGAAATCAGGGGATTCTTTCCGAAGAAACGGGAATTACCGTGGATAACCATCTAACCGGTTCCAAATATCAGATAAATACATTTGAACAAGAAGGAACAAAACTTTGTATTACCGGATTGCAGTACGGGGATGTAGTGTCAGTGAATGCATCTACTGCGGTAAAATTAAAGCAGGATTCTCCTTATTATGCAAAAGGAGTGCGAGAAAGCGGACGGGATAATGGTACAGTAGGAGCCTCTGCATTTCCGGTAAAAGAAGATCAGTCGTATGTTGTTGCTTATGGAATTAAGGGAGATATGGTTTCTTATATAGTAAACTATCAGGATACACAAGGAAAAGTACTGGCAGAAAGTCAGAAGTTTTACGGAATCGTAGGGGAACAACCGGTAGTAGCATTTCGCTATATTGAAAACTATCAGCCTCAGGCATATAACTTAACCCGAACATTGCGTAAGAATGAAGCGGAAAATGTGTTTACTTTTGTATATCAGGAAAATTCCAATGAAACTCCCATAAGGGAAGAATCATATGGCATTGCTCAAAGTGAAAACCAAAGGATGAATCAAAGAAATGCAGCGGCACAAAACCAAGCAGGAGGGGTACCGGCAGAGGATGAGCGAAAAATCACACAAGACGGTGAAACGGAAAATGAAGTAGAAGGAATACCGGGAGGGGAAGAAGAGAATGAAAGAGAAATGAAACAGGATAATGCCAAAGAAGGTGAAAAAGTTAAAGATATTATAAATTTAGATGAAGAAGAGACAGCGGAAAAAGAAAAAATATCCGAGAAAGAAGAAACATCTGGGAAAAAAGAGACGAAAAATATACCGATATATCTTGGCATTGGCGCAGTAACAGCCGGCGGAGGCGGAGCATTGGCTTATGGAATAGTAAGACGAAAAAGAGGTAAGGGAAAAAAAGATAGTGGAGAAAAAGAATAGTTGGGTGTTTGTGCTATTAGAGGGATATTTGTAAAATAATTTTGAATCCTTGACTGACTTGTTATGATATGATACTGTTTGGATAGATATACTTGAAACAGGAGATTTGATTATGAAAAATCCATACGAACTTGCTAAGAATATCCTACAGGAAGCAACAGAGAAAAATGAGTCTGTATCTTTATCAGGCGGATTTACCAGTATAGATTTATACGGTGTTTCCGTCCATGAAAAAGGCAAGGATGATGATATTTATAATTTTCCACAACAGTTCTTTCATTCACATAAGTCTCTAAAGTGGTCTTAATAGAAATTGCCCTATAAACAGTAAAAGCATTTCAACCGGTTTAAACAGTCCATTTATGTTGAGGTATCATGTGTTATGTGATAGTATAATTTTAAGTTATTTTGAGATGGAGAATTACAATGTTAGAACAAATTAAAAATGTAGATACAAAAGTGATAGATAAAATGTTTCTTTTATATGCGGAATCAATGGAAGATATGACAGAGGAATTTAACAGTCATGCTGAAATGAAGGAAGCGTATGCCGCTTTCCTGAAAGATTTTATAGCCAATCAGAAGCAGGTAGTTTTAGTTGAAACCGTAGAAGGACAATGGATGAGCGGACTTCGGGCGATTGAGTCAGAAACAGGAATCTGGTTTATTGAGGCAGTTGAAACTATGCCAACCCAAAGAAATAAAGGTTATGGGAAAATGCTTCTTCTTCATACGATTGATTATTTTAAGAAAATCAATGCAAAAAAGCTAGAATGTATTATTGGAAAGAGTAATGTCACATCGATAAAATTACATTCTGACTGTGGTTTTCATCAAACAGACGAGCTACCAGTAAATTGCTGGGGAGAGTTGGAAGATGGACGATTGCTTTTTCGATTGGAAATATAACATGATTATGAAAAATGATATCAAGACAATATTTTTATTAATAGAAAAAGATGTGCCTATTTATTCGTTCTACAAGAAACATAGTTTCCATGAACACGGAAATAATGTAGCCTTTGCCAAAGGAATATAACAATTCCAAATTACAAGCTGAATGAACGTCGGAAAGGACATGGAAAAATTCTTTTTGACATGATACAATTAAGATATGAAGAAAACGCGAAAGGTAAGTCATTATGAGAATACAACGTCTGATAGGTTTACTTTGTGTTCTTGCCGAGGTTGATAAAATAACCGTCCAAGAATTAGCAGATAAATTTGAAGTGTCTAAAAGAACGATTTTCCGTGATTTAGATACTTTGAATTGTGCTGGAATACCGATTGTTTCATATCCGGGTGTCGGCGGAGGTGTTTCGGTTATAGAAGGCTACAAAATAGATAAAAAGATATTGTCAACGGACGATACACAGAAAATATTTACAGCATTGAACGGATTAAAAAGCATTGATAGTGATAATGCAGTCAATAGCTTGATTGCAAAACTTGTCCCAGAAAATAGTGAGTATGTTTTTTCTCAAAGCGAGTATGTTATAAACTTATCCTCATGGTTTTCGGACAGTATCATACACGAAAAGGCAGTTATACTCCATAAAGCTATCCAGGATAATTGCTGTGTCGTTATGGAATATGTTTCACAAAACTCAAGATGTAAACGGACGGTAGAACCATACAAACTGATTTTCAAACAATCAGACTGGTATTTATACGCGTTTTGTCGTGAAAGAAAGGATTTTCGTCTGTTCAAACTTAGGCGTATCATTTCACAGACAATTTCCCAAGAAAAATTTGCACCACGAGAAGTAAAAAGTATTCAATTTGAAAGTGACTATACGACAACTCTTTTTTCAGCACACCCGATAGATGGATTTATTGAAATTGTGCTGGAATATGATATACAAAATGAATTTGCATTAACACAAAGAATTGACGCATCCTTTTTTCGAGAAGTCAACAAAGCGTGTAATACCGCCCGTATATGCTTTTATACACCTAATTTGTCTGTTGCAAGCAACTTAGTATTTGAATTGCTGGATAAAGTTAGAGTTATTTCTCCGCCAGAGTTATATGCAGACATAAAAAGCCGACTAAAAAGTATCAATCATTTGTATGAAAGGTGACACATAAGTTGTCACCTTTTGTATTGTATACTGTTTGCGGAAAGGTGGTAACAGATTATGAAAGAAGTGTTAGTGTTTATTTTTGATGGTTTTGCAGATTGGGAGCCAGCATATATCTGCGCCGAACTCAATGCGCCAGGTACGGGCTATACTGTAAAAACAATTAGCTTTGATAAAAAAGCGAAAGTGTCTATGGGTGGTTTTCATGTAATTCCCGATTATGCTATCAATGATTATCCAAGCGATTTTAGCCTGTTAATTCTAACAGGCGGGACAGCATGGATAGAGCAAAAAAATAATGGCATATTGCCGGTTGTCGATTACGCTATCAGCAAGCATATTCCCGTTGGCGCAATTTGTAATGCAGTAAATTTCATGGCAGAAAATGGCTATCTGGACAAAATAAAACACTCTGGAAATACCCTTGAATTTATGAAAGCGCAAGCACCTCATTACAAAGGGGATGATAACTTTTTAGAAGTACAAGCTGTTTGCGACAGCAATATCATTACAGCCAATGGTTCCGCAACATTAGAGTTTGCCAAAAAAATAATGGAGCTGTTAGATGTAAAATCGGAGCAAGCACGTTTGGAATGGTATCAGCTAAACAAATCCGGCTTTTATCCTATGTAGCAAACCCAGCCGAGCCTGTCTTTGCTGTTCAGTAATCAAGAGGGCGACCCAGAAGCCGTTGCCTCCGTCCTATCCCATTATGCCGGGTATATCCGTTCTTGTGCGAAAATGGACGGACAGTTCAATACGGATATGCAGGAGCATATCGTCCAACGGCTGATAGAAAGTCTGTTGAAATTCCGCCTTGACCGCTAATACAAATAGTGTATAATTAGACTGAGAAATCGGGATTTGAAAGGAGAAGTAAAATGCCATACATAACAATTGAAAGTGGAGTATTAACAGATGCACAAAAGGAACAGTTAATCAAAAGATTAACAGAAGTATCCTCTGAAATTATGAATGTACCACAAGAATTTTTTGCAACCACAATAAAAGAATTACCTGATAAAAATTTTGGTATTGGTGGTAAAACGATTGATAAAGTTAAAGCTGAATATATGCAGACACACAAATAACCCCCAATTTTTAGAACTAGAGAAATTTCAGTTTTTGGAATTAGATAAAGCGAAACTTGGAGGAAAAAATGGATAGACCTATTACAACGTTATTTATGTTAATGTCTGTTGATGGAAAAATAAGCACGGGTGCGTCTGATAATTTAGATGTAGATAAAGACTTTCCTAAAATTGCAGGAGTGAAAGAAGGATTGCATCAATATTATGAAATAGAGCAGACAACAGATTTATGGTCACTTAATTCTGGCAGGGTGCAGGCAAAAATCGGTGTTAATACGAAGGATATGCCAAATAAAACGCCTGTTTCCTTTGCTGTAATTGATAATAAACATCTGAATGAAAATGGCATACGTTATTTTTGTGCATTATCGAAACAATTTGTGTTAGTTACATCTAATGAAAACCATCCGGCATTTAAGATAGAAGAGGACAATCTCCATATTATATATCAAAATAAATTATCGCTGAGGGATGTTTTTACAAAACTCAAATCAGAATATGGTTGTGAGAGAATAACGATACAGACCGGCGGTACATTAAATGGACTATTTCTTCGTGAAAAGCTGATAGATTATATTGATATTGTTGTTGCACCTGTTTTAATTGGTGGAAAAGATACATCTACCTTAATTGATGGAAAATCTCTAGTGTCAGAAAGTGAATTATCACAATTAGGTGTGTTGAAATTGCAAGAATGTGTGACTTTGAAAAACTCATATCTCAGATTGCGATATGAAGTTAAATATATTGAAAGTTAAAATATTTTTTTACTATAATAAGATGAAAGGAAGGGCAGCTGTGAAGGCTGCCTTTTAGCTTCTCTTGTTGTTTATACAACTGAAAGGGAAAAGTTATACCATCAGTATGAAATTACATTGCGTGGCATTGAAAACAGACGAATTGCAGCGAAAGAAAAAAAGATGAAAGCATCGCAAAGAGCAGTAGAACATCGAACGGCATATAATATGAGGCATGAAAATAAAAAATAATATAGGAAAATCCGAGATATATGCAGAAGTTATAGTAAAAATCACTATACATACTATATAAAATATTGTAAAAAATACCTTTTGCATTTAATATTTGTAATTTGGTAAAATAAACTTTGCGCAAGAGGAAACGATATTTGAGAAGATATGACACAGAAGTGCATATCTTCTTTTTTTGCGCATTTTTACTAAAAATAAGGAGGAATTGGCAATGGCAAAAAGAATCATTACAATCAGCAGAGAGTTTGGAAGTGGTGGTCGCTTTATTGGAGAGGAAGTGGCAAAGAAGCTTGGAATTGCCTATTATGACAAAGATATTATAGGTCAGATTGCAGAAAAGTCGGGGTTATCACCGGAGTATATTCAGGCAAATGCAGAATTATCACCCAAGAAAGGCTTGTTTGCATATGCTTTTTCAGGACGTGATATTACAGGAAAATCGGTGGAAGATATGGTGTATGAAGCACAGAGAAAAGTGATTTTGGAAATTGCAGAAAAAGAAGATTGTGTGATTATAGGAAGAAATGCAGACTTTATCTTAAAGGATAGAGATGATGTGCTGAATGTTTTTATACATGGGGATATGCCACAAAAAACGCAACGCATATGTAAGCTATATAATGTTACGGAAGCAGATTCTGTGAAAATGATAAATGATACAGATAAAAGACGCAGAACAAATTATAATAGATTGTACAAAACTATAAGAGTAAAGGGCAGAATAATCTTTGAATGGTTATTCTGCCCTCAGGTTGTATTCTGCAAATATCGTTTTCATCGTATCTTATCTCCGTATCATTCAATCAATCATCAGTTACAAAAATCGAAAACATTTCAATCAGTTCAACATATCAATTTTATTTTGTGTTATACTGTTTTATGAGGCTTCTTAATTGAAATTTGAAAGAATAGATGATAAAGATGCTAAAATATGGAATTTATGCAAAAGCAGTAGAATTGTTATGTTTTAAACCAGCATTTGTTTTTTCTTTACATAAAGCAGAACCGGACAAGATTAATCCTGATATTGTGAATGAGATGGTAACAGCGGTTTTTGATTCACCATTTATGATAAAGGCACACAAAAATAAAAAATGTACTTTATTTACGGATAAAGTGCAGGATAAAAAAGTGAAGGAAAGCATAGCAAGTCAGACATCGAAGTTTGAACCTGACTGGAAATTTCATTATGAAAAAGGAATAGATGAATTCTATAATACATATACGGAATGTAGTATTAGTAAACTTGGCAAAAGGGAAAATTGCTTTGAATTTGTCCCATGTTTATGTAATATGGATGAGAGAAATTATAGAAATGATGGTGGGCAATTACATCGTACAAAAACTTTGGCACAGGGAGATGATTGTTGCAATTTTCATGTTACAAAGATTAAAATGGAGAGATAACTGTCGGTTTTCAAAGTTAAGATGAAGATGTTGAATTATTTTTAGGGTTAAATTTTTAATAATAAAGGAGAGAATTACTATGAAAGAAACAAATTGTAAAATAAGGTTGGTGATTGGAGCTGTTGCTTTACTATTAGCAGGTGTATTAGTTTCATACTTTTTGTTAAGATATCAAAAAGATTGGATAATGCTGGTGGGAATTATTGTTTTTGGAATTATATTTTTAAAGTGTTTCAGATATGAGAATTTTGAAAAATATATTTATGATAAGTTGTCAAAATACCTTAATGTTTTAGCTATAATTTTAATAGTTATAGCATTAACACTTTTGCCTGATTCAGCGGTAACAATGATGAATGAAAAATATCAAGGAATAGTGTATTTCCTTTCATTTCTTTGTTGGTTTATAGGGTTGTATTTTCTGAGTATAAAGAGTGAGTATAAGAATAGAATTGAAAATTAATAACAGAATGTTATGTTTATTTGGAAATTCTGTTGATTACTAAAAATGTGTAGTATTAGTGCTGGAATGGTCGAGAAGTATAAGTTAGAAAGAGTTTAAAATAATCGAAATTTGAGGAGATAATGAAAATGACAGAACGAGTTATTGACGAGGAAATTAAACTGATTTCTTATTATAGGAATGACGAGGCATCGTTTCCATGGTATCAGGATTTGGATGTATGTAAGCAGGTGGATAATAGAGATGAACCATATGATTTGGAACTCTTACATAATATGTATGATTACCTTAATGCACATGGTGATTGCTACTATATAGAATATAAGGGGGTATTAGTTGGGGATGTTTCCCTAAGAGATAACGCTGAAATCGCTATTGTAGTTTGTAAAGAATACCAGAATTGACACATTGGAAGACGGTGCGTTTTAGATATACTAAAACTTGCAAGGGAGAAAGGAATGGATAGGGTAAGAGCAAATATTTATTCTTTTAATGGACAGAGTCAATTTATGTTTCAATCGGTTGGGTTTGAAAAAATTGACGATGAATGGTATGAGTATAAGCTTTAAAGAGTGATAACTTCTAATTTTAAGAACTGAATACAGTTGATATATTGTGCAAAAATGCACTTTATATAAATGCAGGATAAAAACGCACTGTACATTTTTTATGTGCTAGAGCTGGTAGGTAGCCCAGCCGTCTGAGTCGCAAAACTCAGGTAAGTAACCTTCCCCTCCGGGTTGTCCATTCCTGTAAATATTAAATTATCAGGAGGGTTTCGTTATGGACATTAATTTAGGAAAGCTGACGGTTTATTTTGAAAATCCATTTTGGGTTGGTGTATTTGAGCGTATAGAGGGCGGAAAGTTATCTGTATGCAAAGTTACATTTGGAGCAGAACCAAAGGATTATGAAATTTGGGAGTTTGCACTAAAAAATTATAGTCGGCTTAGGTTTAGTCCGTCTGTTGATGTGGTTGTAAAAAAGGAGGCAACGAATCCGAAACGGATACAGAGGGAATTGCGAAAACAATCTACTGTTTCCGGGACAGGGACGAAGTCACAGCAGGCTTTGCAACTACAACGGGAAGAAAACAAATTGATACGAAAAACGGTTAGCCGTGAAAAACGGGATGCCGAAAAACAGCGACAATTTGAACTAAAACAACAGAAACGAAAAGAGAAGCATCGGGGCAGATAATGCCTCTTTGCTATATAATTAAAGGCTGTTGATGAATTATAGATGCGTGTTATAAAAAAATATCTATGTGTTTTTATATTTGTATATAGGTATTGACTCTATGTATTATTAGTATTACAATCTATAATACAAATAATACAAAAGGCGTGATACAATGATTATGAAATTGGATTTTGCAAGTAGCGTTCCGATTTACCAACAAGTGCGTGATCAAATTGTACAGGCAATCGCAGATGAAATATTTAAGGATGGCGATAGACTTCCAACTGTGCGTGCGCTTGCACAAGAGACAGGAATCAATACGATGACGGTAAATAAAGCATACCAGCTACTAAAGCAAGAGGGATATATCATTACAGATAGGAGAAATGGTGCAATGGTATGTTCTCAAAAGAAAATGGAAAATGGAATATCAGAAGAATTAAAGGAATCTTTTCGATTAATAATTGCAGAAGCTAAAATTGCAGGAGTAAAAGAGGAAGAATTATTAACTTTATGTCAAAAGTTATACAGGAGGGAAAAGTTATGATAACCACAATTATATTAGGTGTCAGTGGATTGCCGGTATTGCTGATTATGTATTTTGTACTAAAAGGAATGGGAAAGGAACGGAATCATTCCTTATTTGGAATTACTTTATGGCAGGATGCAATGAAGGAAGAAGGAGTACAAGAGGTAATCAGAACCTATAAAAAACAATTAAAATACTGGACCGTGTTTTTCTTGGTAACGCAGATAGTAATGTATCCCATTAAGTATATTTCTATTGTGATAATGCTCTGGCTTATCTGGCTGTTTGCCATGATTATCTGTATGTATATTCCATATGTTAAAGCGAATAAAAAGATGCGATTGTATAAGGCACAATATCAAGCTAAAAATAATGAGACACCACAAAATTTATTGGCAGAAGATGATGAAAACTGGATATGGGGAATCTTTTACTATAATAAAAACGATAATCGTTTCTGGGTAAACAATAAGTTAGGAACCGGAACGACCGTAAATATGGCAAAACCGGGAGCCGTAGTATTTAATGTAATTGTAATTGGACTTACAGTTGTTATTTCTATAGGGGCGGTAGTGCTTTGCGCATTAGATGAATTTGTTCCTATAAAGCTGGAATATAAAAACGGAGAACTGAATGCTTCCCAGTGGAAACAGGAATATCAGATTGAAGAAGAGGACATTTCCTCTGTTACCTTATTGGAGACATTACCGTCCATGTCAAGAAGCAGTGGTACTTCTCTGGATAATTTGTACAAGGGAAAGTGGTTTAGCAGAGAACTGGATAGAAGATTTAAAGTGTGTCTGAATCCGGAAGAAAATCCATTTTTAATGATAGAAACAAAAGATGGTACCTGGTATCTGCTGGGAGATGAATCGGGTGAGCAGACCAAAGAAATTTACGAAAAGTTAAATAAGTAATTAATATAGGACATCCAGCCTTTCATATATTAGAGTTAGTAATGATAATCTATGAAGGGTTGGATATTATTATATGAAAAATAAAGGCAAAAAGAAAAAAGTATGGGAAAAGTGGTTGTGTCTGGATATCATTTGTATAATGCTGATTCTGGTAGGATTTTCCTATAAAAAAACAGAAAAGACAACCATGGAAACGGAAAATTTTCGTAAAATATATCAGGAAGATAATAAGGAAAAGGCAGAAGAAACGAAAGAGGAGGAAGAAGGAGAAGATATGGAAAAAGAAAAGAAAAAGGTAGCACTGACCTTTGATGATGGACCCCATCCGGTGTATACGCCACAGATGTTAGATGTATTAAAAGAAAAAGGAGTAAAAGCCACCTTTTTTCTTTTAGGAGAACAGGTGGAAAAGTATCCGGAAATTGTAAAGCGTATGAGCGAAGAAGGACATTTGATAGGGAATCACTCATATAAGCATGAGCAACTTAGCAAGTTATCCAGTGTACAGGCGTGTACGCAGGTAAATCGAACCAATGAGTTGATTTATAGTATAACCGGAGAATATCCGGAATATTTGCGTCCGCCTTTTGGAGATTGGAAAGAACATCTGGACTGTGAAGTGAATATGATAGAGGTTTTATGGGACGTAGATACCTTAGATTGGTCCAGTAAAAATAAGGATAAAATCATTAAGAAAGTAGTGACGAATGTAGAAGAAGGTGATATTATTTTAATGCATGACAGCTATGAAAGTACCGTAGATGCTGTAACAGAAGTCATTGACCTGTTACAAAAGGAAGGGTATGAATTTGTTACAGTTGATAAATTGATTTTAGAATAATGAAAGAAAAAAGTATTTTAGGAAGTGAGAAAATATGGATTTATTTGATTATATGAGAGAACAGAATAAAGAAAAAGAGTCTCCACTTGCCAGTCGATTGCGTCCAGTAAAATTAGAGGAAGTAGTAGGACAGCAGCATATTATAGGGAAGGATAAGCTCTTGTATCGTGCCATTAAGGCAGATAAGTTGAGTTCTGTTATTTTTTATGGACCACCCGGAACCGGAAAGACGACATTAGCAAAAGTAATTGCCAATACCACCAGTGCAGAGTTTACTCAGATAAACGCCACTTCTGCCGGGAAAAAAGATATGGAAGAGGTAGTAGAACAGGCGAAAAATAATCAGGGAATGTATGGAAAAAAAACCATTTTGTTTATTGATGAAATTCATCGCTTTAACAAAGGGCAACAGGACTATCTTCTTCCATTTGTAGAAGACGGAACCATTATTTTAATCGGAGCAACTACGGAAAACCCTTATTTTGAAGTAAACGGAGCGTTGTTGTCAAGGTCTGTTGTTTTTGAATTAAAGCCTTTGACAAAAGAAGATATCAAAAACATTCTGGTGCGTGCGGTAACAGACAGGGAAAAAGGAATGGGCTCTTATGATGCCGTATTAGAAGAGGATGCACTGGAATTTTTGGCAGATGTGTCAAACGGAGATGCCAGAGCGGCACTTACTGCCATTGAATTGGGAGTTCTTACTACTCCAAGGGGAGAGGATGGAAAAATTCACATTACCTTAGAGGTAGCAGAAGAATGTATTCAGAAACGTGTACTTCGTTATGATAAAACAGGGGACAACCATTATGATACTATTTCTGCATTTATTAAAAGTATGCGTGGCTCAGACCCGGATGCAGCAGTATACTATCTGGCGCGTATGTTATATGCAGGAGAAGATATTAAGTTCATTGCCAGAAGAATTATGATATGTGCATCGGAAGATGTGGGAAATGCAGATCCAAATGCATTGACGGTAGCAGTCAGTGCAGCTCAGGCGGTAGAGAGGGTAGGAATGCCGGAAGCACAGATTATTTTAGCACAGGCAGTTACCTATGTGGCATCTGCACCAAAGAGTAACGCCTCCTGCATGGCGGTGTTTGATGCCATGGATACCGTAAGAAATACAAAGACGGCTCCAATTCCGGTACATTTGCAAGATGCTCATTACAAAGGAGCACAAAAATTAGGTCACGGAGACGGGTATTTGTATGCCCATGATTATCCAAATCACTATGTAAAACAGCAATATTTGCCGGATGGATTAACAGATTGTCAATTTTATAAACCTACTGAAAACGGATATGAAAAAACAATCAAAAATCATCTGACATTTTTAAAAGAAAATGCTTAAAAAGCGTTTTTTGGTAAATTTGCATAGTCCGCACTACACGAACAAATGTAAATTTGTGAAAGAAATTGCTTTACAAATTATACATAAATAGTGCATAATATAAAAAGTTGCAGAAAAAGAAAGACATGAAATATAAGGAAGTTTTAGGAGGATTTGAAAATGCAGTCATATCAGGAGATGAGCAAGGAAGAATTATTACAGGAAAAGGCAAGCCTAGAAGCAGCATATAAAAATTATGCTCAGAGCGGATTGAAATTGGACATGTCAAGAGGAAAGCCATCCGCAGAACAGTTAGACTTATCTATGGGAATGATGGACGTTTTAAATAGCAGCACAGATTTAAGCTGCGAAGATGGAACAGATTGCCGTAATTATGGTGTGTTAGACGGTATTCAGGAAGCAAAAGTTTTATTAGGCGACATGATTGAATGCCATCCGGACAATATTATTATTTATGGAAATTCCAGTCTGAACATTATGTATGACTGTATTGCACGTTCTATGACACACGGTGTTATGGGAAGTACTCCATGGAGCAAATTAGATAAAGTAAAATTTTTATGCCCGGTTCCGGGATATGACAGACATTTTGCTATTACAGAATATTTCGGAATTGAAATGATTAACGTACCAATGCTTCCAACCGGACCGGATATGGATATGGTAGAAGAACTGGTAAGCAAAGATGATGCAATCAAAGGTATCTGGTGTGTACCAAAGTACTCTAATCCACAGGGAATTACATACTCTGATGAAACAGTACGTCGTTTTGCAAGATTAAAACCGGCAGCAAATGATTTCCGTATTTATTGGGATAATGCATATGGTGTACATCACTTATATGATATAGATCAGGATAGCTTAATTGAAATCTTAGCAGAGTGTAAACGTGCAGGTAATCCAGACATGGTTTACAAGTTCTGTTCTACCTCTAAAATCAGTTTCCCGGGTTCTGGTGTAGCTGCAATTGCAACCTCCGCAAACAATTTAGTAGATATTAAAAAGCAGATGAAAGTAGCAACTATCGGACACGATAAGGTAAATCAGTTGCGTCATGTAAGATTCTTCAAAGATATTCACGGAATCGAAGAACATATGAAAAAACATGCAGCAATCTTAAGACCAAAGTTTGAAATGATTATCAATACCTTCAATGAAGAATTAGCAGGTCGTGAAATCGGAAGCTGGATTACACCAAAGGGTGGATATTTTATCGCCTTTGAAGCATTAGAAGGTTGTGCAAAAGAAATCGTTGCTAAGGCAAAGAAAGCAGGAGTTACCATGACACCGGCAGGAGCACCTTATCCATATGGAAAAGATCCAAAAGACAGCACAATCCGTATTGCACCATCTTACCCAACAACAGAGGATTTAAAGATGGCAACAGATATCTTCGTTACTTGTGTAAAATTAGTAAGTATTGATAAGATTTTGGAAAGTAAATAAGTATAAAGTTTTTGAGCCGTTGTACATTTGTGCAGCGGCTCTTTTTATATAATAGGAAATTGCGTCCTATTGTATAAAAAACGCTCCGCTAAGAGTGTACACCTCTTGACAAAAGCAAAATACTGTATTATTGTATTAAACAAATAATACAGTATATAGAAGGTGGAGGAAGAAGTATGGAAGCAATTATTGTTGTAATCGGAATGATTTTAGCTTATTTCGGATATAGTACTTACTATAAAATGCAATATAAGAAACAAAAACGGCAGGAAATTAGAAAAAGTTTCGGAAAGAAACCGGAGCCGAAGGAGAAAGATACGAAAAAAATTCGCTTTTTCTTAGAAAATCGTGGAAAAGAAGCCAAGGTGGATGATATTACCTGGAAAGATTTGTCAATGGATGAGGTGTTTTGGCGTATCAATAATTGTGCTAGTGCTACCGGAGAGCAGATTTTATACGATACCATGCACAATACAGATTCTACAGAAGAAGAATTAGAAGAATTAGAGGAGTCTGTGCAGTATTTTTCAGAACATGAAAAAGAGCGAAATGACACGTTAGAATGCCTGCAACGAATCGGGAAAAAGGAGGCTTCCTACTATATTTCTCCCTATATGGAAAATCTCGAAGTAAGTAAAATTGGAAATATAACTGTGTATAGAATACTGCAAATTTTGCCGATTTGTTTCTTAATTGGGCTATTAGTGTCTAAAAATATTTTTTTTGCAGGATTTCTTGCAGCAAATCTGATTTTGAATATTGTAATATATGCAATGATGAAAATGCGCTATGAGAACAATCTTGCGATGTTAGGAACAATAAGTGCCATTTTGACTACAGGAAAACGTTTGGAAAAAGTGAATTTAGAAGAAGTATTTGCAAAAAAGCTATCAGAACCGTTACAGGCATTAAAGAAGGCAGAAGGAAATATTGAAAAGATGCAGTCAGCCCAGAAAACGATGCTGTCAGCGGATATGGGAGCTTTGGGAGACTATTTGTTAGGTGCAACCCTTTGGCATTTAATTGCGTATGAAAAAAGTATTCAGATGTTAGTGCAATATCGAAAAGAATATATGGAGATTTTTGAAACTATCGGAAAGATAGACATGGCGATCAGTATTGCTTCTTTTCGAAAAAGTATTTCCTTTTATACAACGCCGGAATTTTGGAAAAAGCGGGAAGTATTACTGGAAGAAGCGTATCACCCACTCATTGAAAATCCGGTATGCAATTCTATCAATTGGAATCAAAATTGCATTATTACAGGGTCAAATGCATCGGGAAAATCAACATTTATTAAGTTATTAGGGGTAAATGTGATTTTAGCACAGACCATACACACCTGTATGGCACAAAAAATGCAGTTGCCGCATACAGATATAGTAACCTCCATGGCAGTACAGGATGATATTATGTCGGGAGATAGTTATTTTATCAAAGAAATAAAGTATTTGAAACGAATGTTGGAACACTTAAATGAGGATAGATGTACCATTTGTATTGTAGATGAAATATTGAGAGGAACCAATACAAAGGAGCGAATTGCAGCATCACAGGCAATCATGGAGTATTTGTGTGAAAAGAATTGTCTGGTAATGGTTGCTTCCCACGATCAGGAGCTTACCGTATTACTTCAAAACAAGTATCAGAACTATCATTTTAGTGAGAAAATCGGACAGCATGATATTGAATTTGACTATAAATTGTATCCGGGACCATCTACTTCCCAGAATGCAATTCGCCTGTTAGAGTATTTAGGATTTCCGAAAAAAATTATTACAGAGGCAAAAGAAAAAGCAGAAATTTAGTGTCAAAATAAAATGAAAAGTTTATTAATTATAGGAAAAAAGACACATAAAAGGGGAAAAATGTGATATAATATGAGCAAGTGAATTATAAGAAATATCATTGAAAGAAGGAAACAAAATGGATACCCCTATTACATTTAATGAAGATGTAGATAGCTGGAAAACAGTTATGTTTTTATATAATTCTGCGCTAAAAGAGGTAGGGACTAAGCTGGAAATTCTGCGAGATGAATTTCAATATATACACAAATACAATCCAATCGAGTATATAAAGTCTCGTATTAAGGAACCGGAAAGTATTGTAAAGAAGTTAAAGAGAAACGGTTACGAAAGTACCATTGATAATATGGTGACTTATGTAAAAGATATTGCGGGAATTCGTATTGTCTGTTCTTTTACTTCCGACATTTATCGTTTGGCAGAAATGATTGGGAAACAAAATGACCTTACGGTAGTTTCGGTAAAAGATTATATCAAAAATCCCAAAGACAGCGGTTACAAGAGTTATCATATGTTAGTAACAGTACCTATTTTCTTATCAGACCGCGTAGTAGATACCAAGGTGGAGATTCAGATTCGAACAATTGCCATGGATTTCTGGGCAAGTTTGGAACATAAGATTTACTATAAATTTGAAGGAAATGCGCCAGAATATATTAGCCGTGATTTACGAGAATGTGCCGGAATCGTGTCTATGCTGGATGCGAAGATGCTTTCCCTAAATGAAGCAATTCTTCAGGCGAAAGAGGAACAGGAAGAAGAACAGGAATTAAACAAAGATACATAACCGGAGAGGTTCCGCAAGGAGCCTCTTCTTATGCAAGAGGAAATTAGTCATAGATGACACCCCGCGGGCGCGAAAGAGTCCGGCGAGCAGACTCTTTGTTCTATCATAGGAAAGGGATTACTTTTATGGAAAACAAACAGGAGAGTAGAAGAATCTTGGATTTGGCGGTATCCACAGGCGAAGTACTTTTGAAAAACGGTGGAGAAATTTATCGTGTACAAGAAACTGTCACTCGTATTTTAGAAGCATATGGGATAGAAGATTACAATGTATATGTGGTGACAAATGGAATATTTGCTACTGTGCGTGAACGAGAAGAAGATGCCAGCAGTATGGTACGTTATGTGACCATTGGTGATGTAAATTTACAAATGATAGAAGACATTAATCAGCTTTCCAGAGAAATATGGGAAGGAACTTGCAGCATAGATGAGGCATATGAGCGTTTGGAAATGTATAAGAAAAAGAAACTTCCGGATAAATGGATGCGGGTACTGGCATGCGGTATGGGCAGTGCAGGATTTTGTTATCTGTTTGGCGGAAGATTATACGACAGTGCCATTTCATTTTTCCTGGGGATGTTACTGGAAGTATTTCTGTTTACAGCATCCAGACATCACACTTCAAAATTTATTTTAAATATTATCGGAAGTGCCATTGTGACAGCGGGAGCACTGGTGCTATATATGGCAGGAACCGGAATTTGGTTTGACAAAGTAATTATAGGTGGAATTATTCCACTGGTACCGGGGGTGGCATTAACTACAGCGATTCGTGACTTATTTGGAGGAGATTATTTATCAGGCAGCATACGGTTGATGGATGCACTAATGACGGCAATTTGTATTGCAATTGGAGTGGGTGCGGCAATTAAATTGTTTCAGTTTGTAACGGGAGGTGCGGTGTTGATATGATTGATCAGATAATTATGTCGATGGTGGCAACCATAGCATTTGCGATTTTATTTAACGCACCGAAAAAAGAATATGTATTTTGTGCATTGAATGGATGTATTGGCTGGGTGTCCTATCAGTTATTTTTAAGCTACGGGGCAAGTGTAGTAATGGCTTCTTTGTGGGCAACCTTGATTCTTACTTTGGTAGCAAGGATTTTATCAGCAATACGAAGGTCGCCGGTTACCATATTTTTGGTGACAGGAATCTTTACTTTAGTGCCCGGAGCCGGAATTTACTATACCTCCTATTATTTGATTATGAATGACTTAGCACAATTTACCGCAAAAGGAATTGAAACATTCAAAATTGCAGGAGTTATGGTGCTTGGAATTGTATTTGGACTGGCATTGCCACAGAGTTGGTTTAATCAATTAAGAAAAATAACACATAAAAACAGGTAGTTTCCACTACCTGTTTTTTTTGGCAATAGGAAATATCGTGTTACATAAAAGTGTGAAAGTTATGATTTTCCTATGATATAAAAACGCTCCGCTAAGGATATAAATGTTATGCTTCGCATTTCCAGAAATATGCGCTATATGGTGGAAGTTCGCTACCACCACCAAAATCATGCTTTCCTCCGGTGATTAAGTCAGTAGCAGTACCACATCCGGCATCAAAGTGTGCGGTATAAGGCTGACCATCTGCATTGATTGCCACTAAAACACGTTCATGTTCTGAGGAGCGTTCAAAAATGCATTGCTGGTTGGTAAGAACCACAGAACGGAAGTTACCGTAATTAAGAGCTTCCGAAGCCTTTTTTGCGGCAGTTAATTTCTGAATCCAATCGGTTAAGTCATTCCATTCCGGATGTTCTAATGCAGGTCGAAGTGCCGGGTCTCCCTGACTTTTATCACCCTCTATTCCCCATTCACTTCCGTAGTAGATGCATGGAATCCCAGGCATACCAAAGCAAAGAGCATAAATAAGTGGAAGATGAGCCTTATTGGTTAAAATGCTGGCAATACGGGAAACATCGTGATTATCCACAAAGCTTAAAAGATGTTTGCCCTTATAAAGTGTCCAGTCTTCCGGTCCGAATTGTCTTAAAAGAGAGTGATTGATTTCAAACATATTCATAGAATTAAAGCTGGAATACAATCCCTTATAACACTCGTAGTTGGTAGCAGAATGAAGCATTGCATCATTCATTAATTGGTTGTAGTCTCCGTGAAGCATTTCTCCTACTAAGAAAAAGTCCTCTTTTAAGCTATCACAGTGGCTACGAAGTCGTCGTACAAAGTCGTGGTCAAGACAATATGCCACGTCAAGACGTAATCCGTCAATATTCCAATTTTTTACCCAAAAGGTAACACTATCCAGAAGATAAGAGATAACTTCTTCATTTCTCAGATTTAATTTTACTAAATCATAGTTACCTTCCCAACCTTCGTACCATAATCCGTCGTTATAGTTGGAGTTTCCGTTGAAATCAATGTGGAACCAGTCCTTATAAGGGGAAGATTCTCGATTTTTCAATACGTCCTGAAAAGCGAAAAATCCACGTCCTGCATGATTGAAAACCCCATCTAATACCACACGGATTCCGGCATTGTGCAGTGCATCGCATACATCTTTGAAATCATCATTAGTACCGAGACGGGTATCTAACTTTTGATAATCTCTGGCATTGTAGCCGTGAGTATCGGATTCAATTAATGGAGAAAAATAGATAGCATTGATACCCAGTTTTTCCATGTGAGGAATCCAATCTTTGATTTTTAAAATTCTGTGTGTAAGTACACCGTCATTTTCAAAAGGTGCGCCACATAGTCCTAAAGGATAAATTTGATAAAATACACTTTCATAAGCCCACATAATGTTCACATTCCTTCCCATAATTATTTATGATAGTAAAAATTATTTACTCATATCTTTTGATTTTTGTACACAAGCACGTTGTGCTGTAATTACAGAGTTGCGAAGTCCTTTTTCTTCTAATACGGCAACTGCTTCAATGGTAGTACCTCCCGGAGAGCATACAGCGTCTTTCAAAGCTCCCGGATGTGTTCCGGTTTCTAATACCATTTTTGCAGAACCAAGGACAGACTGAGCGGCAAATTTGTAAGCCTGTGCCCGAGGCATACCGTCAGCTACAGCGGCATCTGCCATAGCTTCAATAAACATATATACATAGGCAGGAGAAGAGCCGGATACACCGGTTACTACATCCATCAAAGATTCTTTTACCACTTCACATTTTCCGAAGCTGTTAAAAATATCAATAGTAGTAGAAAGCTCATCTTCAGTGACATTATCGTTAATACAAAGTGCACTCATAGCTTCCCCTACCAGAGCCGGAGTGTTTGGCATGGCACGAACAAGTTTAATGGAAAAACCAAACATATGCTCAATAGATGCAATCGGCTGACCGGCAGCAATAGAAATAATTAATGCATCTTTTTTTACATGGTCTTTGATTTCGGGAATAACTTCAGAGAATAGAAAAGGTTTTACTGCCAGGAAAATAATGTCGGCATTTTCAACAGCAGTTTGGTTATTCTGAGAAGTATGTATACCGAAACGTTCTTCCAAAGAAGAACAGGTTGTAGTTGTTTTGGCAGTAGCAGTAATCTGTTCTTTGGATGCAAGACCGGAAGAAAGAATACCTCCGATGATAGCACTTGCCATATTTCCGCCACCAATAAAAGTAATATTGTGATTCATAATGATGCCTCCTCGATTTGTGTTTTTATAAAAAAGTAATTACTATTATGATAGCAATAGTAAGGAAATTGTGCAAGTATGAGGGGGAAAAAAGAAGTTGAATAGCGATGAAAATCAACCTAGAATGGAGCGTTATTTAAAAGTGGGAAAAGGGGATCAAACAAAAGAATGTATTGTGATTTTTGAAAAACGAAAAATTTTGATTCGTTGTATTGTTGATTATATTGCAGGAATGACAGATAGATATGCTATAGAAGAATATGAAAGACTAAAATAGTTTATGTAATATAAAAAAGGTATCCCACTTTTTAGTAGAATACCTTTTAAAATTGTGCTTATCAAATGACTTAGAAATCTGTTAAGTCAGCAGCTCTCTTTTCAAGGAAAGCAGTCATTCCTTCCTTCTTGTCATGTGTAGAACATGTTACACCGAATAAGTTAGCTTCCATTTCAACAGCGTTCTTGATATCCATATCATATCCGTTGTTGATAGCAGCCTTTGCGATAGATACAGCGTAGCTTGCTTTAGAAGCAATCTTAGCAGCCATCTTCTTAGCAGTATCCATTAATTCTTCCTTAGGAACTACTTTGTTAACAAGACCGATTCTGTAAGCTTCTTCTGCGTTAACGTTATCGCAGGTGAAGATCATTTCTTTTGCACGTCCCATTCCTACTAAACGAGCAAGTCTCTGAGTTCCGCCGAATCCTGGGATGATTCCAAGACCACATTCAGGCTGTGCAAAGCTTGCGTTGTCAGCAGCGATACGGATATCACATGCCATTGCGATTTCACATCCACCGCCTAAAGCAAATCCATTAACAGCAGCGATAGTTACCTGACGCATGTTCATTAACTTGAAGAATGGTTCAGCAGCTCTCATACCAAAAGCACGAGCTTCAGCAGCTGTAAAGTTAACCATTTCAGAGATGTCAGCACCAGCTACGAAAGATTTGTATGGGTTATCCTTTTTGTCAGGACCACCTGTTAAAATAACAACTTTTACGTCGTCTCTAGCTTCAATTTCAGATAATACAGTATTAAGCTCAGTTAAAGTTTCACTGTTTAATGCGTTTAATGCTGCAGGTCTGCTGATTGTAAGAACAGCAACTTCGTTTTCCACTTCTAACTTTAAGTTATTCATGTGTAAACCTCCTAATATAATATGTAATTTAATAGTTCACGGATTGCCCAAAACATCGGCAAAACATACTTTAACTATATAACTTTGATAAAAATTTGTCAATATCTGCCCGGAGATTTTCAAAGGTTTATATCAGACAATGGGAGAATAAATTTATTAAGTTTTAAGTTGACAGGAAAAATGCAAGAAAAGTATGATAAAATAGGTCTAGAAACATAGAACAAGGAGACAGAGAAGATGAGTGATAACAAAGATTTTTTAGGAAAAGAACCCATTGGAAAATTGTTATTAAAGTTGGCATTACCTACAGTAGCGGCACAGATGATAAATATGCTTTATAATATCGTAGACCGTATTTATATTGGACATATTCCAAAAGTAGGAGCTATGGCATTAACCGGAGTTGGGGTATGTATGCCAATCATTATGATTGTTTCGGCGTTTGCTGCGCTGGTGGGCAATGGTGGTGCACCACGAGCTTCTATTTTTATGGGAAAAGAGGACAAGGAGTCAGCAGAGAATATGTTGGGAAATTGCTTTTTTGTGCAAATTCTCATTTCAATTATTTTAACTGTGGTACTGTTACTGTGGAATCGTGATTTGTTGTTGACCTTTGGAGCTAGTAGAAATACCATTTCATATGCAGAAAGTTATATGAGCATCTATGCCATAGGAACCATATTTGTTCAGCTTACATTAGGAATGAATGCATTTATCACAGCCCAAGGATTTGCAAAAACAGGAATGTTATCCGTTCTAATCGGAGCAGTGGCAAACATTATCTTAGATCCCATTTTTATTTTCGGATTTCATATGGGAGTAAAAGGAGCTGCACTTGCAACGGTTATTTCACAGGCATGTTCTTGTATCTGGGTGTTATCATTCTTGTTTGGAAACAAAACCGTTTTAAAAATAAAAACCAAGTATTTACTGCCAAAAGCCAAGATTATTTTGCCAAGTCTGGCATTGGGACTGGCTACCTTTATTATGCAGGCAAGCGAAAGCGTGATTTCTGTATGCTTTAACTCTTCCTTATTAAAGTACGGCGGAGATATTGCAGTTGGTGCCATGACGATACTGACAAGTGTTATGCAGTTTGCCATGCTGCCGTTACAGGGAGTTGGACAGGGAGCGCAACCCATTATCAGCTATAACTATGGAGCGAAAAATGCAAAACGTGTAAGAGAAGCTTTTTGGCTATTGTTAAAAGTGAGCCTTAGCTATGCAGTAATCTTGTGGTTATGTGTAATGATATTCCCACAAGGATTTGCAGCAATGTTTACTACCGATACAGAACTGTTACAGTTTACCAAAACAGCACTTCGTATTTATATGGCATGTATGATGCTGTTTGGCATACAAATTGCTTGTCAGATGACCTTTACTTCATTGGGAAAAGCAGGGGCATCTATCATAGTAGCGATTATGCGAAAATTTGTGTTATTACTGCCACTGATTTACCTTATGCCACATATCGTAACGAAAAACAGAACTATGGCGGTGTACCTGGCAGAGCCGGTTGCCGATTTCTTTGCAGTTACATTTACAATGATTTTATTCCGGTTTCAGTTTAGGAAGGCAATGAATCAGATTGAACAAAAAAGATAAGCAACAGAAAAGATAAGAGCATGGTGTTATTCTGCACCATGCTCTTTTAAAAATTGAAACGTAGTCTCATAGTAGGTCTGGGGATCTTTATCCATCGCCTGTGCGTGTCCGGCACCGGGAATAATAAGAAGTTCTTTTTCGCCCCCGGCTGCATCGTAAAGTTGATATGCCATATCTACCGGTACCATGTCATCCTGGTCTCCGTGGATAATCAAAACAGGAAGCGAGGTTTTCTTAATAGCCTTGAGGGCAGAGGCATGTTTTAAGTTATATCCGCCCCGTAGCTGTAACACAAGGTTCATACTGTCCAGTAGCGGAAAAGAGGGGAGTCCAAACCAATCCTTCATTTGTTTGGCAAACATCTGGTATGCATCGGTGTAGGCACAGTCGCTTACAATGGCACATACTTGGGAAGGAAGTTTTTCCCTGGACATCATAAGCGCGCAGGCAGCCCCCATAGACTGACCGTGAATGACAATTTTGGCATCAGGGTCTTTGGCAATGATTTGGTCTAACCAAAGCATGTTGTCCAGACGGTCGGTCCAACCCATACCAATAAAATCGCCTTCACTTTCTCCGCTGCATCGCATATCAGGAACCAGAGCATGGTAGCCACGGGCAACATATTCACAGGCGATAGGGTACATTTCTTCTTTCCAGCCGGTATATCCGTGAAGTAACAGTACCCACAAGTGGCTTTCTTCCTGTGGGGCAAAAGAAGTAGCAATTAACTGATAGCCATCCGTGGTAGTAGCGGTAGGTTTTTCATAAGAAGCAGTTTGTAGCCACTCATTTGTTTTTTGGATAGCGGCAGCGTGATTATTTTGAATATCACTGGTTTGCACTAAGGCTTCCGTTGCAGTTTCTGTTACTTCTTCAAAAGCGTCTGTTTTTTCCATAAAAGAAGGCACTAAGGCAAGACTTACTGCAAAATAGCAGGCAATCCAATAGGCGATAAAAAGAAGAAACAGTATAAAGAGTAGTGTATTGCGAAATTTTTTGTTTCGGTAAGTAAGTGTTTTCATAGGTATTAGCTCCTGTTACGAAATGCAGTCGGTGTACATCCGTATTTTCTCTTAAAAAGTCGGTTAAAATAAGAAAGGTTGTCAAAACCTGTTTCAGCGGCAATATTTACAATGGAATCCGAAGAGGAAACCAATAGTCTGGTCGCCATGGTGAGGCGGTAATCATTAAGATAATCAGTAAAGGAAACAGCCATATTTTGTTTAAAAAACTTCATGAAATGAGACTGAGAAAAGCCGCAAATATCAGCCGCATCTGCAATGGAAATCTTATCACTGTAATTCGTTTCTACATATTTTAATATATCCCTGAGTCGGTCTAAGGACTTGTTCTGATGACTGGGCAGCGGGTCCTTAATAAAGGAAATTAAAGAATGGAAAAGTGTAAATAGCTGTCCCTTGATTGCCAGTTCATATCCGGGAGCAAAGGTTTTACAGATGTTATCCATAGTATCCAGACAATTGGACAAAACCGGATAAACAGAAGAATCCGGAGTGTAGTGATTCCAAATGCTGATTTGGCGTTGCAACAATGGCTGAAAAAACTTTTCCGTACAAGTATCCCCCTGAACAGCCATTAACATATTAAGTTGGAAAATAATATTTTCGTACTCCATAGACCGGTCTTCAAATTGTTCGATAGAGTGGAGTTGTCCCGGGGGAACTACAATAATATCTCCGGAATTTACCACAATAGGAACCAGATCCACAGTGATTCTTCCCTGTCCCTTCTTTATATAAATGATTTCCATATCATTGTGCCAGTGAGCAGGAACTAAAGGGAAGTCCAGTGGGATACTGCAAAGGTAAATATTAAAAGGAAAATCTGCCAGTCCATGAGACTTGATTTCCTGTGTATTTTCATATTCCAGTATATTCATAGATAGTTATCCTTTCGTAAAGCCTTTCAAAAAGATTTGGTTAATTTGATAGTATTGTACTATATTATGCTATCATATTGCAAGAAAAACGGAAAAAATAAGGCTATAATGTACCCATAAGATAAAAACAGAACACAAGACGATGTGTCTTAAATAATCAAAAGATTTTAGGAGGATAAAAATGAAGGTAAAAGAATTACTGGAAAAACAGTGTGGTAAGGCAATTGCAGACTGTAGCAACGAAGAATTATATTACGGATTACTTGCAGTTGTAAAGGAACTTGCAAAGGAAAAAGAAAGCAATGCAGGAAAGAAAAAAGTATATTATATTTCCGCAGAATTCTTAATCGGAAAATTATTATCTAACAATATGATTAACCTTGGTATCTATGATGAAGTAGCACAGCTTTTCGCTGAAAACGGAAAAGACATCAACTTAATCGAGCAGGTTGAGCCGGAACCATCTTTAGGAAATGGTGGATTAGGACGTTTGGCAGCATGTTTCTTAGATTCCATGGCAACAATCGGATTAAACGGAGATGGTATTGGATTAAACTATCACTTCGGATTATTTTTACAGACATTCCAGGATCGTTTACAGAAAGAAAACAAGAATCCTTGGATTGAAGCACAGAGCTGGCTTACAAAGACAGATGTAACATATCCGGTACAGTTCGGTGGATTTACCGTACAGTCCAGAATGTATGACTTAGATGTAACAGGATTTGAAAACAGAACAAATAAATTACATTTATTCGATATTGAAACAGTTGATGAAAGCTTAGTAGGCGATGGAATCGACTTCGATAAGAACGACATCAAAAAGAACCTTACATTGTTCTTATATCCGGATGATTCTGATGAAGCAGGAAGACTTCTTCGTGTATACCAGCAGTACTTCATGGTAAGCAATGGTGCACGTCTCATTCTTGCAGAAGCAGAAGCAAAGGGATGTAACTTACATGACTTAGCAGATTATGCAACAATCCAGATTAACGATACACACCCAAGTATGGTAATTCCTGAATTAATCCGTTTATTAATGGAAAGAGGAATTCGTATGGACGAGGCAATTGAAATTGTTTCTAAGACCTGTGCATACACCAACCACACGATTCTTGCAGAAGCATTGGAAAAATGGCCAATGGATTACTTAAACAAAGCAGTTCCACAGTTAATGCCAATTATCCGTGAATTAGATACAAGAGTAAAAGAAAAATTCGATGATAAGTCTGTAGCAATCATTGATGATGAAAATCGTGTACACATGGCACACATGGACATTCATTATGGATACAGCGTAAACGGTGTTGCATACTTGCATACTGAAATCTTAAAGAAGAACGAATTAAATAACTTCTACAAGATTTATCCTGAAAAGTTCAACAACAAGACAAACGGTATTACATTCCGTCGTTGGTTAATGCATTGTAACAAGGGATTAAGCCATTACTTAGATGAAACTATCGGAACAGGCTGGCACAAAGATGCTGATGAGTTAGAAAAATTATTAGCATACAAGGATGATGATGCAGTATTAAATAAATTATTAGAGATTAAGGCAGAAAATAAGAAGAATCTTGCAGCATACTTAAAGGCTACTCAAGGTGTAGAAATCGATGAGAATTCTATCTTCGATATTCAGATTAAGCGTCTTCATGAGTACAAACGTCAGCAGATGAATGCATTATATGTAATTCACAAATATTTAGATATTAAGAAAGGAAACAAGCCAAGTACACCAATCACTGTTATCTTTGGTGCAAAGGCAGCTCCTGCTTATATTATTGCAAAAGATATCATTCATTTGATTTTATGCTTACAGGAAGTAATCAACAATGATCCGGAAGTAAGCCCATACTTAAAGGTTGTTATGGTAGAAAACTACAACGTAACAAAGGCTGAAAAGTTAATTCCGGCATGTGATATTTCCGAGCAGATTTCCTTAGCATCTAAAGAAGCATCCGGAACAGGAAACATGAAGTTCATGTTAAACGGAGCACTTACTTTAGGAACTATGGACGGAGCAAATGTAGAAATCGCCGATTTAGTTGGAAAAGATAACATTTATATCTTCGGTGAATCTTCTGATACTGTTATTGAACATTATGAAAAAGCAGATTATGTATCTAGAAAATTCTATGAAGAAGATCCGGAAATCAAAGAAGCAGTTGACTTTATCGTAAGTGATACCTTATTAAAGGTTGGACATAAAGAAAACCTGGAAAGACTTTACAACGAGTTATTAAACAAAGACTGGTTCATGACTCTGTTAGATTACAAGTCTTATGCAGCTAAGAAAGAAGAAATCTACAAAGATTACGAAGATCGTAAAGGATGGGCTAAGAAGATGATCGTAAACACTTCTAAAGCAGGATTCTTCTCTTCCGATAGAACAATTGCAGAGTACAACAAGGATATCTGGAAATTGAACTAATTTTGAAAAAATAATATGAGTGAAAGAGGGTACCTTTTGAAATTCCAAAAGGTATCCTTTTTTGGTTTACAAAAAGAAAGTAATATGATATTTTTTATAGGTGTAAAATAATAAAAGAAAAGAGGGAAGAGTGTGAAAAAGAAAGTATTTCGAAATGAAAGTCTGAACCGGATATGCAGGTTAGAGCATGCTATATGGTTAGTACCGGTATTTTTTTTCCTATTAAGTGCATGGAAAAGCAGAAGCAAAATCACGGAGATATTAGAGGCAGAACATTCTCTTGTTGTGATTATAGGGCTGATATGCTTTTTGGCATTTATCGCATTTTTGGAATCCATAATTCCATTCGCAATTTTAAAAGTATTTTTCCGTAAGATGAAAAAACAGGTGATAAAAAATAACAGTTTTATTCCCATTGAAGATTTTGACTACTATCGTGATAAACTGACAGGATTATCTCCTGCCATGATCAGTATTATATCTGACCTTGAAATAGAGCAGAGAAAGGATGTAGCAGCCTCTATTTTAAAATACGAGGAAATGGGTATTTTAAAAGTAGAAGGAAACAACTACGAAGCAGGAGATTATCAGAATGCTGATTTAAGAGAAAGTGATAAGTATCTGATAGAAGGTTTGGTAAATCATACATTCAATATGGAAAATGATCGAGAGTGGCGAAAACTTGTAGAAAAAGAAGCAGAGGAAGAAGGCTACTTAAAAAATCCATTGTCAAGGGGAAAACGAGGACTTGGCAAAAAGCAAACAGGATGTGGATGTGGCGGAGGTTGTCTGATGCCGATTCTTCTATTCATTTTATTTTTGGTAGTGACATTTCATGCAAATGCCAATACGGGAGAATTGGAAGCCATATTGGAAGCAGCATCGGATGATATGAGCTTTGGACAACAATTGGAGTATTTAGGTAAATATCCACAGGTATATCCTGTGATTGCTGAGATGATTCTTGCGCTGGTTCTTTTTATATTGACAATTATTTCACCGTTATTAGCAATAGTTGGTGGAATTGCTACGATGTCCAAAAGAAAAATTTGGACGAGAACGGATGCAGGAAATGAAATGGCAGAATGTATTTACGGTATGAAGAACTTTATTCACGATTTTTCAAATTTAAGTGAGGCACACAAAGAACAGGTAGTCTTATGGGATGATTATTTGGTTTATGCAGTAGTTTTAGAAGAAAACCAGCAAATTGTAAAAGAGATTATGAAAAGGAGAAATGAGAAATGGTAGTAGGAATTATAATAGCAGTTGTAGTAGTATTGATTTTGGCAATAATCATAAAAATATATAATGGATTAGTGGTATTGAAGAATCGTGTGGAAAATCAGGGAGCACAAGTAGAGGTTCAGTTAAAGAGAAGAGCAGATTTGATTCCCAACCTGATTGAAACAACCAAGGGATATGCAAATTACGAAAAAGCCACATTGGAAAGGGTAACAGAACTTAGAAGTAAAGTGTTGAATGCTTCTAGCGCAAGCGAATCCTATCAGGCAAGTAATGCCCTCGGTAGAGAATTAAATCAAATTTTAGTACATAGTGAGAATTATCCGGAATTAAAAGCAAATACTAACTTTATGAAATTACATGAAGAATTGGCTGATACAGAGGATAAGATTGTAAAAGCACGTCAGTTCTACAACGATACCGTAATGAAGTATAATACACAGATTATGATGTTTCCAAAGTCTGTTTTTGCCGGAATATTTGGCTTTAAGAAATTTGATTTGTTAGAGGCAACACCGGAAGAAAAGAAGAGTGTTAAGATAGAAGCGAATACATTTCAGTTCTAGAAAGAGAAATTAGATTGGGAGAAGAAAAGAGAAAACGTGAAATATAAAAATATAGTAACCGGAAAATTTCAAAGTCGTCCGAATCGTTTTATTGCCATGGTGGATATGGATGGAAAGGTAGAAACGTGTCATGTGAAAAATACCGGAAGATGTAAAGAATTATTGCTTCCGGAAGCAGAAGTATATTTGGAAAAAAGCGGCAATCCCAATCGCAAAACTGCTTATGATTTAGTGGGAGTGAAAAAGGGAAAAGTTCTTATTAATATGGACTCCCAGGCACCCAATCAGGCAGTAAAAGAATGGTTAGAAAAAGAAGTATATTTTAAAAATATTACCTATTTGAAGCCGGAATGTAAGTATGGAAATTCCAGAGTAGATTTCTATTTAGAAACAGCAGAGGAAAGAAAAATTTTTATTGAAGTAAAAGGTGTCACACTAGAAGAAGAAGGTGTCGCAAGATTTCCGGATGCACCTACCTTGCGTGGCATTAAGCATATGAAAGAACTAGAACAGGCAGTGCAACAAGGATATGAAGCGTATATTCTCTTTGTAATACAAATGAAAGGGATAAAATGGTTTGAGCCAAATGACAGAACACATTTGGAGTTTGGTGATACACTGCGTCAGGTAGCAAAAAATGGTGTAGGAGTTCTTGCCTATGATTGCAGTATTACAAAAGAGAGTATGGAATTGGATATGCCGGTAGAAGTTCGGTTATAAAAACGCTCCGCTAAGGAATCGCACCTCGCGGAGATGAAATTAGTCATAAATGACACCGTTCGAGCGCGAAAGAGTCCGACAAGCGGACTCTTTCTTATGCTTCTTCTTCCGTTTCGTTCATTTTTTCAGGAAGTTTCATAAATATTTTATTAATACGGTTCTTTTCCATATCTTCTACGCGAAGGAAAACACCTTCCGGAGTAGTGGCACATTCCCCTACCGTAGGTAAGTGGTCTAAAAGTCCAATCAGATAGCCGCCGATAGAATCATAATCTTCGGAAATCCAATCTAAAGCCAAGGTAGAACATAAGTCTTCCAGATTCATAGAACCTTGTACCATATATTCGTGCTCGTTAATCTGTTGGATTGGGTCTTCTTCGTCCATGTCGTATTCATCACGAATTTCACCGACAATTTCCTCAAGCAAGTCTTCTAAAGTGATAAGACCGGCAGTTGCACCGTATTCATCAAGTACAATTGCAATATTGATGGAAGATTTTTTCATTTCTACCAAAAGCTCGGCAGTATTTTTGTGCTCATAAGTGTAATAGGGTTTTCTTAAAATATCCCGAACAGAAAAGCTGTCCTTATTTTCATAGAGCAATAAATCCTTCATGTTAATAATACCAATTACATTATCGGTAGAGTCTTCATAAACCGGAAGACGTGTATATTTGTCCTTACGGAAAATATCCAGTAATTCCTGATATGTATTGTTGATATCTGCAAAGGTCATGTCAATACGAGGAACCATAACTTCTTTTGCCTGTGCGTCTCCAAAATCGAAAACATTGTTAATCATTTCACGTTCTTCTGTTTCAATGACACCCTCCTCATGACTGACATCCACAATGGTACGAAGTTCATCTTCTGTCATTGTATTTTGAGCTCCGTTAGGGTCTACTCGAAGTAAAGTAAGTAATCCCAACGCCATTTTATTTACAATGAAAATAAGCGGGGTCAGTATCTTCATAAGCATACTAACAATTCCGGCATAAGAAAGAGAAATCTTGTCTGCATGAATAGTGGCAAGTGTTTTCGGAGAAATTTCACCGAAAATCAAAACAAGAAGGGTTAATACACCGGTTGCAATACCTGCGCCTGCATTTCCAAATGCTTTGGTCGCAAAGGTAGTAGCAAGAGAAGAAGCGGAAAGGTTTACAATGTTGTTTCCAATCAGAATAGCAGAAAGCATTTTTCCTGAATTGTCTGTAACTTCTAAAACCTTTTTTGCCTTTTTATTTCCCTCATCTGCTAAAGACCGCATACGAATCTTATTTGAGGTAGTAAGTGCTGTTTCCGCAGAAGAAAAGAATGCGGATAACAATAATAAAATAATAATAACTAATAACTGTATGACGTCACTTGTGTCCAAGTACATCTCTCCTTTCATCACATAGATATAAATATAACGGAAACCAGTGTTATTTGCAAGGATTTCAGAAAAAATTCAGAAATTATATGAAAAATTTACCATAAGGGCATAGTAAGAAGTAAAAAAGAATATGATGAGAGTAGAATAATTGGAATACGAGGAAACAACAATGGGAAAAGGAATGATGAAACAAACATGGGTACTGTCTATTTTGAAATTATTACTGTTTATGTATATTATTACGGGAATATTGTTGGTGATTTTAGCGGGAATGCTTTGTAAGTTACAATTAAGTGAAAGTGTGGTAGCAGTTGGAATTGTACTTATTTATGTAATATCCGGATTTTTGGGTGGATTTCTGGGTGGAAAAATTATGAAAACCAGAAAATTTCTGTGGGGAATGGTATTAGGTGGCTGCTACTTTGTGATTTTAGTAATCGGCTCCATTTTATTCACACATGGAATTAATATGGAAATTGGCAGATTTTTTACCACATTAATATTGTGCATTGCCTCTGGAATGATTGGGGGAATGGCAAGCTAATAGGATTAAGATTTTTTTAAGATTTTCATTGAGTTTTATTTTTAAAACGCCTATTATAATTACAAATGTAAAACGTAAGAAGGCAAGGAGCTAAAAACGATGGAACAGCAGACAATTCTGGTAGTAGATGATAACAAAGAGATAGTGTTTTCCTTAGGAAAACTTCTAGAGTATGAAGGATATCGCATATTAAAGGCATATGACGGTATAGAGGCATTAGATGTATTACAGGAAGAAGAGGTGGATTTGATTCTTTTGGATGTAATGATGCCACGACTCAACGGACTTTCCGCATTGATGAAAATACGGGAAAATAATAAAATTCCGGTGATTATCCTTTCAGCGAAAACAGAGGAAAGCGATAAGGTGTCGGGACTTGTGATGGGAGCAGACGATTATATCGAAAAGCCTTATAATCCGGCAGAACTTACAGCAAGGGTGGCAGCGCAGCTTAGACGTTATCATACTTGGGGCGGTAGTGCACCCAAAGAAGAGGAAGACCGACTGGTAAATGGTGGAATTGTACTGGACCGTCAAATGAAGGTTGCAGAAGTAGATGGACAGGAAGTAAAACTTACAGCAACAGAATACCGCATTCTGGAAGTGTTGATGGAACATCCGGGACAGGTATTTTCAGCGGAACAAATTTACGAAAGAGCATGGAAAGAAATTGCAAATTATGCAGTGGAAAATACGGTTATGGTACATATTCGTCATATTCGTGAGAAACTGGAGATTAATCCGAAAAAACCAAAATATGTAAAGGTGGTGTGGGGCATTGGATACAAAATGGAAAAATACTAAAAAAACAGAGTGGAAAATACGAAAACATTTGCAAACGAAAAGAGCCAAAATTATCATTGCGCTGATATGTGGAATTTTAGGAATATGGCTATTTCTATATATGTGGAAGGAATGGTTCAATTTTCCAAGTAGGTCAGCGTGGGCAGTAGGAGGAATTTTGAATGTCCTTTTGGGAATAGCACTTTTCAACGGAATTCGGTGCGGAATGGAGAAACGTTATCAGGTATGGGATACTTTTGTGGAAGATTTCTTTCAAAAATGGAAAAAAGAGTGGAAAAAGCAACAGAAGTTCCTGATAGGCATAGCATTGGGAGTAGGAATTCTTTCAATTTTTATGTTTAAAACACAGATTATTGAAGTATATTACTGGTATGGATACAATTATAGTGTGGGATACGTCACTATTGTAAGCGTGTTGATTCAGTTTATTGTAGCTGAGGCAACGGTAATTCGTTTCATGCTTCGTTTGTTAAATCATCATATAGCAGATATGGAGGCGTTAGTAGAACAGAATGTGGAGAAAGCCATGGAACAGGCAATTCAAAGTGAAAGACTGAAGGTAGACCTGATTTCCAACGTGTCTCACGACTTAAAAACGCCACTTACTTCCATGGTTGGGTATATTGAGCTGATAAAAAAGGAAGAAGTGAGTGATGTTGTTGCCGATTATGTGGAAGTTCTTGGAAATAAAGCACAGAAGTTGAAAGAGATGATAGACAGTCTATTTGACCTGGCAAAAACAAGCAGTGGAAACATAGAATTTCATATGGAAAAAATGGAATTGAATCGTCTTATCGAGCAAGTGCAGGCGGATATGGAAGATAAGTTCACACAGGCAAATAGAGAGGTGGTAGCAGAACTTACGGAAGAAAACACGGAGTTTACCTCGGATAGTAGCTATATGTACCGGATATGTCAGAATCTAATGGAAAATGCATTGAAATATTCCGCAGAGCATACCAGAATTTTCTTAAAAACTGCCAGAGTTGAAAAGGCAGGAAAAGAGATGGTACGATTTGAGATTACCAATACTGCCAACTACCGGATGAATTTTTCAAAAGACCAGATTGTAGAACGATTTGCAAGAGCTGATAAGGCACGAACTACAGAAGGAAATGGATTGGGACTTGCTATTGTAAGTACCTATACCTCAGCCCTTGGAGGACTTTTTGAAGTAGAAATTGACTGTGACCAATTTAAAGCAATTGTGGAATTTCCTGTCAAGGAAAATGCAAAAAATGCTTTGCAATCCACAACAAGTATGATATAATGCCTATTAGTAATCAGAATTATATGGAAAGGAAGTATTTCTTATGAAACATGTAAAAACATTAAATACAAGAAAGTTACAGAAAACAGTAAAAAAAGGCGGATGCGGTGAATGTCAGACATCTTGCCAGTCAGCATGTAAGACATCCTGTACAGTAGGAAATCAGAGCTGCGAAAATAAATAAGAATACAAAAAGAATAAAAACACAAAAAAGGACCGTTCGTTAGTAGCGAGCGGTCATTTGTGCGTTATAGAAAGAGAGGAACTGCAATGGTTCACCAGTATAAAAACAACGGCTACAACATTGTGTTGGATGTAAACAGCGGAGCAGTACACATCGTGGATGATGTTATGTATGACGTTATTCCAATGTTTGAAGAAAATACAAAGGAAGAGATTATACAAAGCCTGGAGAGTAAATATAATAAGGCAGACGTTGAAGAAGCTTGGGAAGAAGTGAAAGAACTGGCAGATGATGAACAACTGTTTACCAAGGATGAGTACGAAGGGTATATTGAACAGTTTAAGACAAGACCAACAGTAGTAAAGGCATTATGTCTTCACATTGCTCATGATTGTAACCTCGCCTGTCGCTACTGTTTCGCAGAAGAAGGCGAATATCATGGCAGAAGAGAGCTGATGTCCTTTGAAGTAGGAAAGGCTGCATTAGACTTTTTGATTGCCAATTCCGGAAATCGACGGAATTTAGAGGTTGACTTCTTTGGCGGAGAGCCACTGATGAATTTTGATGTGGTAAAGCAGTTAGTTGCATACGGAAGAGAACAGGAAAAGATTCATAATAAAAATTTCCGTTTTACGCTGACAACCAATGGTGTATTGTTAAATGACGATATCATGGAATTTGCCAATAAAGAAATGGGAAATGTGGTACTTAGTATTGACGGAAGAAAAGAAGTACATGATTATATGCGTCCATTCCGTAAAGGAGCAGGAAGCTATGATTTGATTGTACCGAAGTTCCAAAAGTTTGCAGACAGTAGAAATCAGGAACGCTATTATGTAAGAGGAACCTTTACACATAATAACCTGGATTTTTCCGAAGATGTATTGCACTTGGCAGACTTAGGATTTAAACAGATTTCCGTAGAGCCGGTAGTTGCTCAGCCAACAGAAAGTTATGCACTGAAAGAAGAAGATTTACCACAGCTTTTTGAAGAATATGATAAGCTGGCTGTGGAAATGATTAAGAGACATAAAGAAGGAAAAGATTTTAATTTCTTCCACTTTATGATAGATTTAGAAGGTGGACCATGTGTGGCAAAGAGATTGTCCGGATGTGGTTCCGGAACAGAATATCTTGCAGTAACTCCTTGGGGAGATTTTTATCCTTGCCATCAGTTTGTTGGAAATGAAAAGTTCCTGATGGGAAATGTATATGACGGTATTAAGAATACAGAATTACAGAGCGAATTTAAATGCTGTAATGTGTATGCTAAGGAAAAATGCAGAAATTGTTTTGCGAGATTTTACTGTAGTGGTGGTTGTGCAGCAAATTCATATAATTTCCATGGAAGTATTACGGACGCTTATGACATTGGCTGTGAGTTAGAGAAAAAACGTATAGAATGTGCTATTATGATAAAAGCTGCATTGGCAGATGAAGCATAATATTCATGCATAAAGAATACAAGAAAGGAAGAACTAACATGAAGAAAAGCAAAGCAGCAGTGATTCTTGCAGTGATTTTAGTAGTGCTGACAGGAATGACTTGGTATGCAGGCACAATTGTTTCTACAGTAGGTGTTGGGGCAAGCCGTAATATTAAGCTGGGACTTGACTTAGCAGGTGGTGTCAGCATTACCTACAAGGCAGTTGATAAGAATCCTTCCGCAGAAGATATGAAGGATACCGTTTATAAACTGCAAAAGCGTGTAGAAAAGTACAGTACAGAAGCTAGTGTATATCAGGAAGGCTCTGACCGTATTAGTATTGAAATTCCGGGTGTTTCCGATGCCAATACCATATTGGAAGAAATGGGAAAACCGGGTTCTTTGGAATTTCAAACCTCAGATGGACAGACAATTTTAAGTGGATCTGACATCAAAGATGCTCAGCCTAAGACTTATACAGATGATAAAGGGCAGAAGCAGAATGTAGTAGCATTAACATTAACAGATGAAGGAACAAAGAAGTTTGCAGATGCAACACAGGCAAACTTAGGAAAGAGTATTCCAATTGTTTACGATGGAGAGACTATCAGCAGCCCAACCGTACAGTCTGTTATTTCAGATGGAAATGCACAGATTACAGGTATGGAAAGCTATGAAGCAGCAGATGAATTAGCATCTACCATTCGTATCGGTTCTCTTTCTTTGGAATTAAAGGAATTAAATTCCAAGGTAGTTGGAGCGCAGTTAGGAACTTCTGCATTGTCAGGAAGCTTAATGGCGGCAGTAATCGGTCTGGTATTAGTAATTCTGTTTATGATTGTCATGTATCGTATTTCAGGATTGGCGTCAGGCATTGCATTGATTTTGTATTCTGCATTAATGGTATGGGCTTTGTGGATTTTTGATATTACTTTGACATTACCGGGTATTGCAGGTATTATTCTTTCCATTGGTATGGCGGTAGATGCGAACGTTATTATATTTGCCAGAATTCAGGAAGAAATTGCAGCAGGAAAAACAGTAAAGACTGCAATGAAAATGGGATATGATAAGGCGTTATCCGCTATCGTAGATGGTAATATTACTACCTTGATTGCAGCAGTTGTATTAGGACTTAGAGGTTCCGGTCCGGTAAAGGGATTTGCTTATACATTAGGAATTGGTATTGTATTATCCATGTTTACCGCATTGGTAGTAACCAGATGGTTAATGAAATGCTTCTATACACTGGGAGCTAAGAGTGAGAAGCTTTACGGTAAGAAAAAAGAGAGAAAAACCATCAATTTCCTTGGAAAAAGAGCGGTATTCTTTACACTCTCTATTGCAGTTATTGCAGCAGGATTTATTGGAATGGGTGTACATAATGCAAAGGGTGATAAGATTTTAAATTATAGTCTTGACTTTGTAGGTGGTACATCAACAACAGTTGATTTTGGAAAAGATTATTCTATTTCAGAAATTGACAAAGAGATTGTTCCGGTATTAGAAGAATTAACCGGTGATAAGAACATTCAGACACAAAAGATTAAAGAGTCTAACCAGATTGTTATTAAGACACGTTCCCTGAATCTGAAAGAACGTGAAGCCTTAAATGATACATTAGCAGATAAGTTTGGTGTAGATAAAGAAACCATAACATCTGAAAACATCAGTTCTACCATTAGTTCAGAAATGAAGTCAGATGCTATTTGGGCAGTAGCAATCGCAACAATCTGTATGTTGATTTATATTTGGTTCCGTTTTAAAGATATACGTTTTGCAGGAAGTGCAGTACTTGCGTTGGTACACGATGTATTAGTTGTATTAGCATTCTATGCTATCGCGCGAGTTTCTGTTGGAAATACCTTTATTGCATGTATGTTAACTATTGTAGGTTATTCAGTCAATGCAACCATCGTTATTTTTGACCGTATCCGTGAGAATCTTCCGGCATTGCGAGATCAGAATAAAGAAAACCTTATGGAAGTGGCAAACAGAAGTATTACACAGACCTTGTCCAGAAGTATCAATACATCTTTGACAACTTTTGTCATGGTTGCATTGTTGTTTGTTTTAGGAGTAAGCTCTGTAAAAGAATTTGCATTACCGTTGATGGTGGGTATTGTTTGCGGAACTTATTCTTCCGTATGCATTACAGGCGCATTATGGTATACTTTCAGAGTAAGATTTAAAAAGAAAAAATAAGATAGTAAAATCAGTAACAACAAAAAGAACCGTGTAAACGGTTCTTTTTGTTGTTACTAAGAAAGGATTTATTTTGTTTCTGTAGATGTTGTTTCGTTAGATTTAGTATCATCATCCTTGTTAACGCCAGCCCAGTCATCAAACTTTTTCATAACTGCATCATAAGTTTTTTGAGAAATATCAGGAAGATCTTTTCCCCAGGCCTTTGTAGCAGCTTTGAAACCTTTTTCAAAAGCGGCACGCATAGATTCTGCTTTATCCGGGTCATCACCAACTAAAGCCTTTGCAAATTCAATGATACGATCGGAAGTCTGCTCTACACCCCAATATCCGTCATCAGCAATATCAGCCTGAGCCTGTGCTTTTACTTCCGGAGTAACGGTATAATCGCCACTTGCAAGGAACTTCCACATGTCATCAGCTTCGCCGATTTTAACGCCCTGCTGAGACATCATTTTTTCTACCAGACTCTTTAACTGAGCAGTTCTGGAATCAGCATCAGCCTTAAGACGGGCAACCACATCTTCCTTTGCGTAAATTGTTTTGGAAGAGGTATTTGTACCTTTTTCATAAACAACGCCGGAGTTATCGGTTGTTGTGCTTGTATCGTTAGAAGACTTTGTATAAGTTTTCGTATTGGTTGTTGCGGTATAAGCAGCTACATTGTTCACACTGTTTACATTCATAATAGAACCCTCCTTGGAAAATATCATGGGTATCCATACCCGTTAATCTATTGTTATATTTTCTATCGGTAGAAAGAAGGGAAAAATTAATAGCCATTGACTTTTTCTATAAAAAATGTTTAACTAATAAGTAGTATGTATACAAAATACAGGAGAAAAACAATGTATGAAATGAGACTCAAAGCGCTGGCAAAAATAAATCTGGGATTGGATGTAATCCGAAGAAGAGAAGATGGTTATCATGAAGTGAAAATGATTATGCAGACCATTCGTCTCTATGACAGAATCGTTATGCGTAAGCGGAGAGAACCCAAGATACAAGTAAAAACAAACTTGTTCTATTTGCCGGAAAACGAGAATAATCTGGTGTATAAGGCTGCAAAACTGTTAATAGAGGAATTTAAGATACAGCAGGGAGTGCAGATTGATTTGCAGAAATTTATTCCGGTTGCGGCAGGTATGGCAGGAGGTAGTTCCGATGCGGCAGCAGTACTGTATGGAATGAATCGAATGTTTCATTTGGGGTTATCGTTAGAAGAACTCATGGAACGTGGCGTGAAAATAGGAGCGGATGTTCCGTATTGTCTCATGCGAGGAACGGCTTTGGCAGAAGGAATTGGAGAACAGTTAACAAAACTTTCTCCGGTACCACAGTGTAAGATATTAATTGCAAAGCCGGCAATTAGTGTTTCTACCAAGTTTGTATACGAGAATTTGAAGCTTGATGAGAATACTGTGCATCCAGACATCGATCTTTTAATACAGGATATAGAAACGAAAAATTTGGCAGATATGGCAGCACACATGGGAAATGTATTAGAAAGTGTTACGATTCCCAATTATCCTGTAATTGCCCAAATCAAAGAGCAAATGATAAAAGACGGTGCCCTGAACGCTATGATGAGCGGAAGCGGCCCTACTGTATTCGGAATATTTGATGACAAGGAAAAGGCAGAAGTTGCTTATAAACGGATGCTTGAAGGTAATCTTGCAAAACAGGTATATTTAACAGAAGTTTATAATAATGGGAGGTAAGTTATGACAGAAAAGCTAGAATTAAATATGAATGCGTATTTGCCTCTGCGTGATGTGGTGTTTAATACATTGCGAGAAGCAATTTTAAAAGGAGAGTTAAAGCCCGGAGAACGATTGATGGAGTTGCAGTTAGCATCCAAGCTTGGGGTTAGCAGAACGCCGATTCGTGAAGCAATTCGTATGTTAGAATTAGAGGGGTTAGCAGTAACGGTACCGAGAAAAGGTGCCGAGGTTGCCCGTATGACAGAAAAAGACATGGAAGATGTATTACAGATTCGTAAGGCATTAGACGAACTTGCAGTAGGACTTGCATGTGATAATTTGAAAGAAGAAGATTTAGAGAAGCTGCATGTAGCTTTGAAAAATTTTGAAGCAAGTACCAGAGGGCATGATGTAAAAAGAATTGCTCAGGCAGACGTGGAATTTCATGATGTGATTTATCAGGCAACGGACAATCCGAAACTGGTTAATATGTTAAATAATTTAAGAGAACAGATATACCGATATCGAGTAGAATACTTGAAAAATGAAGATATCTATCCAACGTTAATACATGAACATGAAAAGATTTTCGACTGTTTAAAGCGAAAAGACAAGGATGAGGTAATCCGAGTGATGAGTTACCATGTAGTAAATCAGGAAATGATGGTGAAAAATATTATTCGTGAACAGGAATAATTAGGAATAAAAAAGAAAAATCAGGAAAAAATAAAAAATAAAAGAAAAAAGAAAAGAATTCCTTTCCATAGGGGTTCTTTTTTTGTGGAAAGAATGAGATAGATTATGCCAAAAAAAATCACCAAAAACCTGGAAGAAAATATTAAAAACTATGAGATACTGTTTTCGGATTGTGCCGACATCAAGAAAAGACGCATTAAAGTAGGAACAAAATTAAAACGAGAGTGTTATATTGCCTATATCGAGGTGGCACTGAATAATACAGAGTGGAAAGAGTCGGCAATTGGAAAATTGTTAACTACACTTAGAACACTTCCAGAGGAGGAACTTATTTCTTATGTCAAAGAAAATACATGGGATATTTCAGATTCGACTCCCTTTGATACCATAGAAGATGCAGCACAGGGAATGTTGACCGGTGATGTCATCTTTTTTTTAGAAGGATATGAGAAGGCATTGAAGATTCCGGATCTGGGATATCCGGGAAGAGGAGTATATGAGGTAGAGTCAGAGAAGGTAATCAGAGGCTCTAATGAGGGCTTTTCAGAATCAGTCAAGTTAAATACCGCATTGATTCGAAAAAGACTTCGAAGTCCCCATGTAAAGGTGCGAGAGAGCTTTGCAGGAAAGCGGACACATACCAACGTGGATTTGGTTTATTTAAAAGATTTAATTCATCCGGAAGTATTAGAAGAAATTGAAAAGCGGTTACAGGAGTTTGAAATTGATGGAACATTGGATAGCGGAATTATTGAGCAGCTAACAGAAAGGAAAAAGTATTCTCCCTTTCCCCAGTTTCAAACCACGCAACGACCGGATAGAGCGGCGATGGCGATTCTGGAGGGGAGAATTGTACTGTTATCGGATAATTCACCAGTGGCGTTGATACTTCCGGCTACCTATAACTCCTTTATTCAGACAAGCGATGACTATTATAGTCGCTGGGAAATTGCTTCCTTTACCAGAGTATTGCGTTATGTGGCATCGTTTCTTGCAATGACATTTCCGGGATTATATCTTGCAATGACAAATTTTCATACACAGATTTTACCTACGGATTTATTGCTATCACTGGCGGCATCCAGACAGGGAGTCCCCTTTCCCGCAGTCATTGAAGTGCTTTTAATGGAACTTGCCTTTGAACTGTTACGAGAGGCAGGAGTACGGCTACCGGGAGCAAACGGGAATACCATTGGTATTGTAGGAGGATTGATTATCGGACAGGCGGCAGTGGATGCCAATATTGTAAGTCCTATTGTGGTAATTGTGGTGGCATTGACCGCACTGTGTTCCTTTGCAGTACCAAATGAAGAATTTGCCACAGCGTTTCGGATTTTGAAATTTGGATTTATTTTGGTATGTGGATATTTGGGATTTTTCGGATTCTTAATGGGAATTATGGCGGTGTTGATACATTTATCTCATTTAGAAAGCTTTGGAATTCCATATTTAGCTCCCTTTGTGGGGGCAGATTTAAATGGATATCAGGATGAAAGAGATACCTTTTTGCGTTTACCGTTGAAATTTCTGAAAAAGAGATCTCTTTATACCCGAGAAGGCGCAAGAACCAGATTAAAACTAAAATAAGGCGGAAAAATATGTTTGCAGATAATTGGAAAATTTCATTACGCCAGATAAGCAGAATTATGATATTGGATTTGTTTGGACTTAGTAGTTTGGTGTTACCGAGAATAGTAGCAGATATGACAGGAGCAGATGGGATTGTTTGTTTTCTTCTTGGAATGGGCGGCGGAATCCTGCTACTGGGAGTGATACAGGGGAATGTACGGTATATGGAAGGAAGCTATTACCAGTATTTAAAGAAAACCATGGGGCAGATTCTTTCAGATGTCTTTATGGTGTTTTATTTGCTGTATTTTATAATATTAGCCGGATATGTGTTATATCAGTTAGATATTCTTATTTTGTCGTGGCTGTTGCCCAAGGGAAATTATTGGATGGTGGAGGTATTGCTGTTATTATTAGCGGCTTATGGAACGTTTCGCGGAATCGAAGGAAGAGTGAGAATTTATGAAATTTTATTTTGGTTTCTTGGAATTCCGTTGTTGATTATGTTGATATTTGCCACCGGTTCCGTGGATACAGATATATGGACTCCTGTTTTTTATACCAATGGAAGAGGGTATATGGAGCATAGTATTACCGTTTGGAGTTATTTACTGCCGTTGTCAGGGTTATTGTTTTTAAAGGAATTTGCACAAAAGCCGGAAAGACTGGTAAAAAGCGGAAAAATAGCAGTTATAACAGTAACGATTTTAAATGTAGTGATATATTTAATTTTGATAGGAAATTTTGGACAAAAAACAGTGCAGGTATTGAAACATCCGGTGATTACACTCATGGGAATGGTAGATTTGCCGGGAGGATTTTTTACACGGCAAGATGTAACCATGACAGCCATTTGGTTTTTTGCATTATTTGCACTTCTTCATACCGGAGTTTTTCAAGGGACGTTAATTATGAAGCAGTTGTGCAATGAAAAGAAAAGTAATTACAGTATGTGGGTGGCTCTGATTTTTATATTTTTTATAGCAGATAGTTTTATAAAAAATGGATTTATGGAGGATATATTTAAAGCATACCAAGAGCGAATTGCATTGCCGGGAATGTTAGTTATTTTGATTATAGTGCCTCTGGTATATCAGGTACGAAGAATTATGAAAAAACCGGAAGGAGAAAAAACGACATGGGAAAATCAGTCAAAATAGCAATCTTCTTACTAAGTATGAGTTTTCTGGGGGGATGTGATTCTGCGGAATTAGAGCAACGGAGTTTCCCACTGGCAATGGGGGTTGATATACAAATGCAAGAGCCGGAAGAAAATTTAGTCATTACTTATGACTTCCCGGATTTAGAGCAGATTTCAGAAAAAAGCAAAACAGCAGATACACCCATGGGGTTTTCCTTAGAGGGAAAAGATTTGTATCACGTTGAAAAGTCTTACGAGAATAATACCAATCGAATTTTGGATTATAATCATTTGAAAACAATAATTGTAAGTGAAGAGAACTTCGGAAACATGCAAAAGGTACGAGGTTTATTGGAAAACTGGGAAGACAGACCGGAAGTAGCAAGAAATATCAGCCTATTTTTTACACCCAAAAAGGCGGCGGAAATCCTCACATTAACAGATAAGACAGAAGGTTCTGTGGGAAAATATTTAGAAGAAATGTTAGAAAGCCAGAAGGATTTTCGAGCAAATAAGGTTGCAACCATAGGAGACTTGATGAATCAGTGGCATAATCAAGATGAGCTTCTTCTGGTTCCGGTGCTGACAGAACAGGGAGGACAGCCTGCAATTACACAGTACGGTGTGATTTCTGATTTTGAGTATGTAGGGGACATTTCTGTAGAACAGGCAATGGAGGTATTTTTAAGTCAAAATCTGTTAAAGCATTTTTCGTATGAATGTGAAGATGGCACGGTAATAGAAATCAGCAACATCAGGGTAGAACAGGAAATTCAAGAGAAGGATGGAGTTCCGGTAGTAAAGACAAGCCTTGTAGGAAAAGGGAAAATCAGTCAATCGATTGTTCTGGAAGATGGAGAAAAATATCGACTGGAAAAACAGGTAGCAGAGCAATTAGCATTTCAACTGACAAAAACAGCAAACGAATTGCAGGAAACATACGGAGTAGATATAACAAACAGTTATATTACACTTGGCGGACATCAGCGGGAATTATATAAGAAGTATGATAATATGCCGAAAACTTACGGAAAAAGTGTCAGACATGTATTTCAGGCAGAGATTACAATCTTAAATTTTCAATAAATGTATAAGAGGAAAATAATGGGTAATACTTTCTTTAACCGGTAAAAAGGGTTTGCGCAGCCCGGTTAAGGAAGGTATTTTTTGTGAAGAAAATTTTATTATTAGTAGTAGTGGCAATTTGTCTTGTAATCGGAGGAAAACAGTATCAGCAACATAAAATGGCAGAAGAAATTGCAGGAAAAATTATAAGATTTCATGTATTGGCAAATAGTGACAGTCAGGAAGACCAGAATTTAAAGTTAGAAGTGCGGGATGCAATCGGTGCGTTTATGCAGCCAAGACTTGCAAATGTAACAGATATTGAAAGCAGCCGACAGATTGTACAGGAAAGTATTCCGGATATTGAACAAAAAGCAGAAGAAGTGATATCGGAGAAAGGATATACATATACTGTATCTGCAAGACTTTCTAATATTGATTTTCCGGAAAAGACATATGGACCCTATACATTTCAGGCAGGAAATTATGAAGCATTGGAAGTTGTTATCGGGGAGGGAGAGGGACATAACTGGTGGTGTGTAATGTACCCAAACTTATGTTTTTTCAATAGTACTTATGAAGTAGTGGATGCAGAAGCAGAAAAATCGTTGGAACAAATATTAACGCCAGAGGAATATCAGAGTCTTATGGAAGATAAAAATTATGAAATAAAGTTTGCATTTTTAGATTTCTGGAAAGATATCAAGGAATCAGTTGCAATTTTTCACTAAAAAAGGTAATATAAATCTATATGACTTAATGTATGGAGAAAGTAATATGATACAATCATTTGAAGATAAAAAATATGCCCCGATTGGGGTATTTGATTCCGGTGTAGGTGGGCTTACGGTAGCAAGAGAAATTATGCGCCAATTACCGGAAGAACGTATCATTTATTTTGGTGATACGGCAAGAGTACCTTATGGTAGTAAGTCTAAAGAGACAATTACTCTTTATTCCAGACAAATTATTCGTTTTCTGGAATCTAAGGGAGTGAAAGCAATTGTAGTCGCATGTAATACTGCAAGTGCATTTGCACTGGAAACCATTCGCCCGGAAATGAAGATTCCCATTATCGGAGTGGTAAAGCCGGGGGCTAAGGTGGCAGCAGAGACGACAGTAAATGGAAGAATTGGTGTAATCGGAACAGAAGGAACCATTGGAAGCCAGATTTATACCAAGACAATTCAGGAGCATAATCCGGATGCAGTGGTACTTGGAAAAGCATGTCCATTATTTGTACCTCTGGTAGAAGAAGGATGGTTGAAAGATCCGGTTACCATTGAAGTTGCCAAACGGTATTTGGATTATTTCCAAAAGTCTGATATTGATACTTTGATATTAGGTTGTACCCATTATCCGTTATTGCGTTCTACGATACGAGGCATTATGGGAGAAAAGGTTAATTTGGTAAATCCTGCATATGAAACAGCACAAGGCTTGAAGCGATTATTGGCAGAGCATCAGCTTACCAATGACGGAGCGGACACCAGAGAAGTGCCAATGTATCAGTTTTATGTCAGTGATGCAGCAGAGAAGTTTAAAAATTTTGCCAATTCTATTTTACCATGTGAGATAGAGGAAGCACGGTTAATACATATAGAGGAGTAACATATGACAAAAGATGTATTATTAACAATTAGCGGTTTGCAGTTTGCAGCGCAGGGTGAGGAAGAGGCAGAACCGGTAGAGGTTATTACTGCTGGTGATTATTATAAGAAAAATGGAAAACATTATATCTTATACGATGAAGTTATGGAAGGCTTTGAAGGAAGTACCCGCAATCTTATTAAGATTACAGACGATTCTTTGGATATTACCAAAAAGGGTGTATCCAATGTGCATATGATATTTGAGAAAAATAAAAAGAACATTTCTTATTATCACACACCTTTCGGAAGTATTTTAATAGGAATAGATGCGAAAAGTGTAGATATTAATGAAACCGATGAAAATATAGACATCAAGGTAAAGTATAATTTGGAAGTAAATTATGAACATCTGGCAGATTGTTCCATTACCATGAATATTAAGTCTAAGGAAGCGAAAGACTTTTCATTGGCGTAGAATACATAAAAGGAGAAGATAATTATGAAAGTAAGAAAAGCGATTATTCCGGCAGCTGGCTTGGGAACCAGATTTTTGCCGGCAACAAAGGCGCAACCGAAGGAGATGTTGCCAATTGTTGATAAGCCAACGATACAGTATATTATTGAAGAAGCAGTGGAAGCAGGAATTCAGGATATTATCGTGGTAACCGGTCGTAATAAGCGTTCCATTGAAGACCACTTTGACCGTTCTATCGAATTAGAATTGGAATTAGAACGAAGTGGAAAACAGGAAATGCTAGATATGGTAAAAGAAATTTCTGAGATGGCAAATATTCATTACATTCGTCAGAAAGAGCCAAGAGGACTGGGACATGCTATACTAGCAGCACAGCATTTTATTGGTGATGAACCATTTGCGGTATTGTTAGGTGATGATGTGGTTATTTCAAAACAACCATGTTTAGGACAGATGTTAGATGTATTCCATGAGTACCAGACATCTATTTTAGGAGTACAGACTGTTCCACACGAAGTAGTAAATAAATACGGAATTATTGCAGGTAAGCAGGTAGATGACCGTGTATATAAAGTACAGGATATGGTAGAGAAACCATCTCTGGAAGAAGCACCATCTAATGTTGCGGTATTAGGTCGTTATATCATTACACCGGAAATATTCTCATTTTTGGAAACTCAGGATGCAGGAAAAGGTGGAGAAATCCAACTGACAGATGCCTTAAAGCGTTTAGCAAAGGATCAGGCAATGTATGCATATGATTTTAAAGGACATCGTTACGATGTGGGAAGTAAGATGGGATTCTTGCAGGCAAACATTGAGTTTGCATTGCGTGATGCTACCTTAAAAGATGAGGTAAAGGAATATTTAGAACGTTTACATGGAAACATGGATGAAATGTTGAAATATGATTAGTGAATGTTAAGATGTTAGAAGTATAAAAACGAAATAGTAAGTTATGAAGTATCGTCAGCCATATTGATGGCAGACGGTACTTTTTCTTTATTATACAAAGAAAACAGTTGACAGGAAAGAGGAAAAAAATTACACTTATAGTAAGTTACGAGGAGAGTATACAAAAAGGATAGGGAAATTGTCTAGGTCTATGATTCCATAGACGGCTGATTCAGTAAAATCCAAAGTATGAAAAATTGTAGCTGACTTTGTAACAGAAAAGAACAGGAAGTGGGGTGAGTTTTTGAGCAAGCGGATGGAAAAAGAAAGGCTGCAACGAGAGTTAGAAGACTTGGAAATGAAAAAGAAGAAATGTAGCAGACAGTTGGAATATGCACAGGAGATTTTGAACACAAACCAGAAGAGATTAGAAGACATTGTGACTTTTGAACTGGAAAAAACAGGCGTGTTAAATCGTTTTCAGAGTCTGTTTATTTGTCAGCGGAGTGTTGCGTCCATGCGATATGTCTTGGAAGGCAGGGTTAGCGGACAGAATGTTCGGAGTTTTTATGAAAAGGTGGAAGAAAAGACAAAAGAATTGAAAAGGATAGAAAATTCTTTTACAGAAGAACTGGAAGAGTTAAATCGAAAAATCAGATATACCAGAGAGCGGATAGTGCAAGTAGAACAGGAAATTCAGATGGAGGAGCAACAACGTGGCAGAAGTAGATATTAAGGTAAGCTTTTCCAAGGTAACGATGGGAAAAACTGCATTTCGGGAAATGAAGGAAAATGTAATGTATCTGTTAAGTGAATATCAGAAAATCATGGGAGATGTGGTGTGGAAAAGTGTAAAGCAGGGACAGGTGCACGATAACCTTGCCGAATATATAGAAAAAACCAGTACGCTGAAGGAAGTAGCAGAAACTATTTTTCAAAATGTGGAAGACCAGTTGGAACAGTGGAAAGTGGATTTTGAGGAGGCGGACGAAGAACTTTATGAAGAATAGTCTGGAAGTAAGTTATTTAGAAGTAAATCTGCGAATTGCAGAGTTGGAAGCATTGCAGGATACCTGCCGGGCAGTACGGGAAAGCCTCGGAGAAATGGAAGGTGCAGGGTTGGCACGAGACAGTGTGAATGAATTGGTGAATGCCAGTAATGAAGTAATAGCTATTTTGGATGAGTATCTTATCAATGAAACGATTCAAACGTTAAAAAAGATAAGAGACGGATATGAAGAAAGCGAGGATAACAGCATACTACAAATGCAGTTATTGCTGGGATTAAGTGGAACAGGAGAGTAAAAGGGATGGACACAAGGGATTTTTCCGTAGACACAATAGAGGAAATATATGATATTATAGAAGAGTTAAAAAATCAGGGAACCTTTCTGGACAGC